>NZ_JAKJSR010000045.1:0-5880 GCF_050337155.1 Vibrio cionasavignyae | reverse complement strand
CGTTTAGGTGATGTCGCTTCTTCGTTATATCGAACTATTGGCTATACTGAAGCAGGTCAAATTCCTCAGTTTGCACGAAGCTCTACAGGTGAGCTAGAAGGCACAGTTTACTTCTTCAAAATATTGTAATTTAACAAAGCGTTTAAGACGGATTCCCAACGCATGGCGTTTTCGGCTTACTTCAATTTAAGTGTTTATGTCACAATGGTTTAGGTAGGGTGGTTAGCGTTGCTCACCACTTAACGCGGCGTTAGCTCTCTTATGAATTTCATCACAAAGTCAAAAGTTGTGGTGGATTTGACGTTCTCGGTAGCAATTGATTCAGAGGGTATTATGAACACGAGGTTTTGCGAAAAATGTGGGAAGGACACTGAACACAAAGAGGCTATGAAGCAAAAGCCATCGAAATACGGCAAGTCCAAAAAAGAACAGTTCAAAGCATTTTTAGATGGCTTCTTTAGTGGTTCCGCAGCTTCTTTACCTGGAGGTGCTTCTTTAGAGTTAACTGACAGGTATGTTGTTTGTACTATTTGTGGCAAAGCAACCATAGAAAATCATGGTCAAGAATTTCAATAGCTTATGCGATATAAAGAGAGCTAACAAATTGTTCAAGCAGACAGCTAACGTTTGGCGATTTAGGTTTGGTTGAGTTTAGTGATTAAGGTGGTTTTGCTTGAGTGTAGTGGAAGTTAGCTGCTACTTAACAAAGCGTTATGTTTTTAGGAGAGCGCAGTGGAAGACATCAAAGAACTTTGGCTAAAGTTTAACGAGTATTCGAATAAACTTACTGTAGCACTCGGTCGAACAAGTAATATTGTGGGTGAGTATGCTGAATATCTTGCTCACAAACATTATGGTGGGAAACTGCTAGAAATATCTGGTTCTAGTGCTGATATCAGAACTGATGATGGAAAGCTTTATCAAGTTAAATCAAGAAAGGTTAAAAGCTCAACTTCAACCCAACTAAATGTCATTCGTTCATGGGAATTTGATTATCTGGTAGTAATTCTCTTTAGTAAAGATGGCAGTGTTAAAAAAGCTATCGAAGTTCCAGTTGAAATCGCAAAAGAGTATGGGGTTGCTAACTCTCATCAAAATGGCTGGGTGATTACAACAAGCCAGAAGTTTTTGAATGACTCGCGGGTTAAAGATATTAGCGCGAAGTTATCAGTATTGAATCAATAAAAACATAACAAATTGTTCAAGCAGACAGCTAACGTTTGGCGATTTTGGTCTGAATTGAGTTTAGTGATTACGGGGGCTCTGTTTGAGTGTGGTGGTAGTTAGCTGCTACTTAACAAGGCGTTAGTAATACAAATCATAATTGGGAGGATAAATGCCACATTTTGTACTGGATTGTTCAGAAGAAATCTTTGAGTGTCATTCCGAGGAGTTTGTCATTGAACAAGTTCATTCTGTAGCCAATGCCTCTGGTCTATTTGATGAGAATGATATTAAGGTTAGGTTGAACCCGTTTAAAACGTATTCAGTTGGTAATCGTAAAGAGTGTTTTATACATGTCTTTACTCACATCATGCAAGGACGTACTACGGAGCAAAAAGCTGAATTATCGCATCAAGTGGTTTCAAATCTAGTAGCGCTATTCCCGGATATTCCCAATATAGCGATGAATATTAGTGATTTTGAAAAGGCGACTTATTGTAATAGAACAATGCTGTAGCGTAGTGTATTACTAACAAACTACTCAAGTGGACGCCATAAGCTTGGCGGTTTTGGTTTGAAGTTAAGTGYGCTTGGYAAGTTAATCGTYAGCGCCACTTAGCAGRGCGTTAGAAGTTTTAGGAATAAATATGGGAAACAGGAGAGAACTAGGCAGTATCGCAAGCGGTATTATTGGTTCGTTTCGGAGTCGGAACAATGATGTCGATGGTTATTGGGGTATCGGTAAGCTATACCTGTTCGTAGACCACCTTCAAAGCAAGAGTGTTTCTATAGATCTTTGCACCCAACAGATTGCTCCATATTCCCCGTACTTTGACCTGATGACTGAACACTATTCAAAGCAGTTTAAAGATTTGCTAATAAAACGTTCAATCCCGTTTGATTGGGTTGACTCAGCGCACATTTACGTTGAATTTGAAGCAGATTATGAGGAGCGTCATCATGATTGGCGGAGTGCATTGGGAAATCCGTGCAATCTGGTTTGCGTAATCGTGGATGACATCGGCAAAAGTCATGTTGCTCGTGTGTATACAAACTGTTTCCCACATGACGCGAAAAGGGAGCATCGGAGCACTAGGTGAGCAAACTTCTAACAAATTGTTCAAGCAGACAGCTAACAGTTGGCGATTTTGCTTTGGTTGAGTTCAGTGATTACGGTGGCTTTGTTTGAGTGCAGTGGTAGTTAGCTGCTACTTAACAAGGCGTTAGTACTCTAAGGGAGTCATTGTTTCGTGAATAATATAGACATCTTTAAAGCAATATCAGGTTTGGTATTTGCTCAGGCTTATGAAAGTTTCCCGCTAAAAATCGACCTATCTCCATCTGAAATAGCGATTTCACTTAGCGATGAGTTTTGGGATGAATCACAGCGTCAAATTGCAGAAAATCAATTTGAGTACGTTAGAAATAGAAGCCCTATTGGCTTAGCCAAGCCTACAATTGAATGGCTAGGCTCTGCCGGTCTAATTACCTTTGATGGTTATAGAGACGGTGTTTTTCTCGGTGTGACTCTAACGGCAAAAGGATTAGAGTCAATTGAATCGAAAGAAGAGCACGGCTTTAATCTCCTCTCCGCAGTGAAAGACCTAGCGGTAGATGAGCTTAAAGATCAGGCTAGAAAGCGGCTAAAAGAAGTGTTCTCTGAAGCACTGTCATGGAGTGTAGAAAAATCTCCAACAATTATTCAAGCAGTCAGCAATTATGCATCGCAGTAAAGAGTACTAACAAATTGTTCAAGCAGACAGCTAACGTTTGGCGATTTTGGTTTGGTTGGGGTGAGTGATTACGGTGGCTTTGCTTGGGTTTCGTGGCGTTAGCCGCACCTTAGCAAGGCGTTAGCACTCAAAGGAGAAACAGGATGTTTATCGCAGTCTATGAGTTTGAAATTCGTGATGGAATGGAATCAAAGTTTCGCGAGGCATGGCTTGAAGTGACAAAATTGATCTATAAGCGTTGTGGTAGTTTCGGTTCTCGTCTCCATTATTCAGATAAACAAAACGTAATGATTGGTTACGCTCAGTGGCCAAGTCGAGAAGACTGGGAAAAAGATCATAAGTTTACAGACAAACTTTTTGAAATAGCACGCAAGGAAATGCGAGAGTGCTTAGTTCAGTCAAATACTGTGTATAAACTTGAAGTTAGTGATGATTTCCTACAAACCTCGCTGGCAGTAGAGTGCTAACAAACTGCTCAAGTGGACGCCATAAGCTTGGCGGTTTTGGTTTGAAGTTAAGCGCGCTTGGTAAGTTAATCGTCAGCGCCACTTAGCAGGGCGTTAGCTTTCTCGGTTAAGTTCATTGGAGTCAGGGTTCATCGTCTTAGCTTTACACCTGCTCGTCAGTGCCAAATCGTGAAAGCGCGCGTGCTGTTTCTTTTGCTTGGGAAGAGCATTACTCAACTTCTAGTATGGTGCACGTGGCAGTCAGCTTCAGCGCAAGAGCCGTGAGTTGCCTTTAAGTATCGCCATCTTTGGCAGCAAGTTGGTGGAGAGTTCAATGCTTCTGCATTGGGTGCGTCGGCGGCGTCAGTTTTGGAGCGTTTCTTTAAAATCTTGGTGCCAAACGTCGGCTTCATCGCACGTAAAAAGCTAACAAATTGCTCAAGCAGACAGCTAACGCTCGGCGATTTTGGTTTGGTTGAGTTCAGTGATTAAGGTGGCTTTGCTTGAGTGTCGTGGTCGTTAGCTGCAACTTAGCAAGGCGTTATACGAATGGAAGCAAGCATGGACTTTAACGACTTAATACCAGAACTACTTGTGACCGATATTGGTGTAAGCGAAGAATTCTACACTGCTGAGTTGGGTTTTAGTGTGGCTTTTCGACGAGATGGTTTTGTTTTCTTATCATTTAACAGTACCCAACTAATGATCACTCAACTAGAGCCGGATTCTTGGGTAAATGGAGAGCCTGTCGCTCCTTTTGGTCGTGGTATGAACCTAACATTCAAAGTTACGTCGGAGTGGCTTGATTTAATCGTAGTTTCTCCAAATGATGTCTTCTTACCGCTGCAAACTGAAACTTATCAAACTGGGGATGTGCAGACTGTTGTTAGGCAAACCATAGTTAAAGACCCAGATGGCTACTTGATTCGTTTTATCTGTCAAAGCTCAGCGTGAGAAATCGTATAACAAATTGTTCAAGCAGACAGCTAACGTTCGGCGATTTTGGTTTGGTTGAGCATAGTGATTACGGTGGCTTTGCTTGAGTGCAGTGGTAGTTAGCTGCTACTTAACAAGGCGTTATGTTGCCCCAAGGATTGGACAAAAATTCATTATTAGGAACTCACAGCAGATGATCCGAAATTTCTATACTTGCGATAAAGAAGTAGATAAAAACAGCCATGGCGGCGATGGTTCAATAGATATCTATCGTGCATTTAGGCGCAAAGATTTTGACGGTGCTTGGGACTTCGCTATTCGAGTTGTAATGCCTGCCGGTAGCTCAATGGGCGAGCATCGCCACGAAGATGATGAGGAAATGTACATCATCTTAAAAGGTGAGGGTACTATGATAATTGAGGGTGAAGAGCACAAAATTTCCTCAGGCGATATGATAGTAAATAAACGGTTTGGCACACATGGTTTGGTTAATACGTCAGACCAAGAAATTGAGCTGCTAATTATCCAAGCTAGTCAGAAGTAAAGCATCATAACAAGTGCTTCAAGCAGATTCGTAACGCTTGGTACTTTTAGCGTTAATTTAGGCTTGAGTGATTACGGCGTAAAACTTAGCTTGAGTGGTACGTTACTCACCACTTAAGCATGCGTTTTGCTATTGTCTTTCCGTGAACTGCAATGAACGCCATTAAACTAAAATCCATTTAAAAACATATATTTGTCGTCATTCTTCTTGTTCGTTGTTGTCCATTGAGATCCCTCTGTATATAATATTTTTGCTACATATACGCTACACAGGGATTGGACGTTATGGCACTGAAGCAAAAGATCACTAACACCACCATCAAGAATATGACCATTGAGCAAGGTCGATTAAACGACACCGAAATCAGTGGATTTCACGCTCGTATCTCTCCAAAGGGTATTATTAAATACTATCTCTATTATCGACTCAACGGTAAGCAACGAAATTTTCTGTTAGGTGCTGCGACTTCGTTAACGCCAGCGCAGGCTCGTGATTTAGCCAAAGAAAAAGCGGGTCAGGTTGCTAGTGGTGAGGATGTTCACGAAAGTCGGAATGAAACCAGAAAGCAAGAGCAGCGCAAAGGCTTAACGCTAGAGCGTTTCTTGGAAGAGTACTACAAAGATTACTTAATTGGCCTTAACCCGAAACAAGCTGAAAAATCCTATATCTCGATTAAGAATGGCTTTGCTCATCTGGCGAAGAAGCCGATAGCAGATATCACCGCTTTCGAAGTTCAACAATGGGTAACAGAACGTAGCAAGTTGGGTTGTCAGCGCCGATGTAAAAATGACCCACTAACGCCGATTTAAAATTGACCCACCTGAGGCAAACTATCCGTTCGTAAATGGACAAAGCGGCGGATTATGATCAATCAGGAGCAACTAGTGGAAATACACGTTTTACATCAGCAAGGGCAAAGCATCCGCCGCATCGCGAGAGATTTAGGTATCTCAAGGAATACCGTTCGCACTTATCTTCGAGACAGAAGTAAAGAGTCTGTGTATCCCGAGCGGCAATCTCGACCAACCAAATTACAGCCTTACCACGACTACTTGCG
>NZ_JAKJSR010000044.1:0-6160 GCF_050337155.1 Vibrio cionasavignyae | reverse complement strand
CTTGGTAATCCCATTAACACCGCTCGGACTATTTGAGAAAAAAACGCCAACTCATTTATGCCCAACAATTCATATAGATGAAGGTGAGTTTGTGGTTCTCACTCATCAGATGGCAAGTATACCGTCCAAGATACTAACTGAACCAGTTAACGAACTAAGCACATTTAGGAACGAGATTATCGCTGCCGTAGACTTCTTGATTACTGGCATATAAACGCTTTGCTAACCGGCGCTAACGACTAACTTTGCCAAACGCACAATACTGCAAACCAAAACCGCGAAACGTTACGCGTCCGTTTGAGCAATTTGTTATACGCTACCTTCGTTTTCGACTACTAGCACCCTTGCGATACCAACTGGATAAGCAACGTGCTCAGTACCAACCGACGCATAAAAAATATCACCTATATTTAACAACGCCGATTTTTCTGCGCCATTTTCTTTGTAGAACATTTCTACTGCACCATCTAAGACAGCAAACACTTCTTCACCATCATTTGTATGCCACTTATATGGTTTGTCTGTCCAATGTAACCGAGTGGTAATGCCATTCATGCTTGCTATGTTTTTAGCACCCCACGCTCGGTCGGCCACAAACTCTTTACTTCGAATTATCTTCAAAATCAATTCCCTTTGTCGATGAAGTCAAAAAGCGTATAACGCCCTGCTAAGTGGCGCTAACGATTAACTTGCCAAGCGCACTTAACTTCAAACCAAAACCGCCAAGCTTATGGCGCCCACTTGAGTAGTTTGTTAGTTGCCTACGCCCCTATTCTCTCATTTGCACCAAGATGCTAAGTGCTTACTGCAAACTAAATTACTATCACCAAGCCATACTTGATAGCTGACAGAACTGACATCTTTCGATTAATGCGAGTTGGCGCGAAAAAGAAACCACCGAAGTCACTGAAAAACGGGTTGAGGAAGATGTGACTTTCGTTGCTCACGGACGGGCACAAAAAGCAGTTCCGCGAAACCTCGACGGCTAAAACGAATGACGCTTTCGCGCTGCCACCGGAAAGAAAGTTAAGCAGTGGGGCTTGTCGCTGCATAGCTAAAGGGACAATGATTTGACCACTAAATTTCTAAGTGCAACTAACGCCCGCTTAAGTTGTGAGTTACGCACCACTGAAGCCAAATTTTAAACCGTAATCACCCAAAACAAAATTAACGCCAAAACCGCCAAGCGTTACGAATCAACTTGAAGCGTTTGTTAGCAGTGTTCTAACGTCTTACCGCCGTTACTGTGACTTCAATAAGTATGTCACCTTCTAACGCAACACCTAGGCACGCTCGCTGAGGCCAGTGTTCTGGGTTTTCACCCAACCACTCACACCAGACTTTATCCATTTTAGGTTTATCAGGCATATTCGCGATAAACACCTGTGCACTTACTATTTGAGTTTTATCAGAACCTAGCTCTTCAAGGTTTTGTTCTATCGTCTCTAGCGTCAGTTTAGTTTGACCTACTATGTCAAAAGAAGTGTCTGATGATGTTGCTACCGTCCATACCAAATCTTTATATGCTGAGGACTTATTTCTGCCTTGATAGACACCACACTTCCTTTCAATCATTGTGTTCTCCTTGAACTGCTAACGCCCGCTTAACTTGCTGCCAACTGCACAAAACCCAAACATACCATCGTAATCACATAAGCTAAACCGAATCAAAACCGCCACAGGTTGGCAGTCAGGTTGAAGCGATTGTTAGCTTCTTTTTCACTTCTCTGTAAAGTAGTGGTCGATATCTAAAACCTCAGTGATTGTAAAACTCTCATGTCTTTCATTACGCTTAAATTGAAGCTCATATTTTTCTGGGAAAAAACTCACATGTGGATTGTCAAAATATTGATTCTCCACATAATCAATATGAGAATCTAAACAAAACTGGAACAAAAACGCCTCTTCACCTTCAGCCAAATCTAAGTTGCATTTATCACATACATAGTTTGATCTCAGATTACCGCTAACAATTTTCGTATACTCACCCTCGAAGACTTTAGCACTCGCTCCATAGTCGTTGTTGAGTTTCTCTTCACCATGTTGCTTACAATATAAATATGTCATATGTCCTTCCTGCTTCCCTTGAAGCTAACGCCTTGTTAAGCAGCAGCTAACTACCACTGCACCCAAACAAAGCCACCGTAATCACTAAACTCAATTCAAACCAAAATCGCCGACGGTTAGCTGTCTGCTTGAACAATTTGTTATGCGTCATCATCGATGATTGGGTGCCCTATCATTGTATCTTCAACAACTGAATGACATTCAATAGTGAACCACTCTTGGAACAAAGCCCAATTTCGCTTTTTTGGCCATAACGACTCATCCACATACCATTGAAATAATTCACCCTCAAATAGCACCAGATGGTTAAGCTTAACCCAAGCCATGACGCTATCTGGTGAGTCCGCTACTTCATTGCTTACTAAGTAAACTGTACGCTCTTCATTTACAGATTCAACCGTCAGCTCAGAAGTTGGTACAGGATCAACTTTGTTTAACCAATCAACGGCTACCTGCGAATATCTCAACATTAACGCACCACGATTTACCATGACTCGGCTCCTATATGTGGGTGATCTCGCGTCAGAATATCATGAAGTAGAGAAACGTTTGTACGCTAATTCCGTACTGACGCATAACGCCCTGCTAAGTGGCGCTAACGATTAACTTTCCAAGCGCACTTAACTTCAAACCAAAACCGCCAAGCTTATGGCGTCCACTTAAGCAGTTTGTTATGTACTTGCTATCGCAGATATTTCTGCCAATGCTGTAAGCCCTTTTGTTCAACTTGGTAGTCTTTAAAGTCACAGGAGCGATAAAGCCTTTTCGCAACTGTATTTTCGTCATCGACTTCCAGAGTTATTTTAAGAACACCACACTCTTGGCAATACCGCTCTATACCATGAAGTAGAACTTTACCTACACCCTGACCTCGAAAGTTATCAGACACCATGAAATCGTGAATATTGATAACTTTCTTTGCTCGATATGTGGAGTAAGATTCAAAACAGACAGCAAATCCCGCTGGCTGATTTTCAAAGAAACAGAGAAAACCATGAAAATATGGCAGCTCAAATAAATTCTTTACAGTATTAGGATCTATTTCTGCTGATAGTTTTGACGAATACTCATCAAATAAGGTCTTAAATAGTATGTAGTGTACGCCTTGTCTTATATCTACATGTACAACTGAAGTGTTCAAATCCATTTCTCCGTGAAAGTACATAACGCCCTGCTAAGTGGCGCTAACGATTAACTTACCAAGCACACTTAACTTCAAACCAAAACCGCCAAGCTTATGGCGTCCACTTGAGTAGTTTGTTAGTTGCCTACGCCCCTATTCTTTTATTTGCACCAAGGTGCTGACTGCTTGCCGTTAGCTAAATTACTATCACCAAGCCGAGCTTGATAGCTGACAGAACTGACATCTTTCGATTAATGCGAGTTGGCGCGAAAAAGAACCCACCGAAGTCACTGAAAAACGGGTTGAGGAAGATGTCATTTCCGTTACTCACGGACGGACACAAAAAGCAGTTCCGCGAAACCTCGATGGCTAAAGCGAATGACGCTTTGGCGCTGCCACCGGAAAGAACGTTAAGCAGTGGGGCTTGTCGCTGCATAGCCAAAAGAACAATGATTTGATCACTAAATTTCTAAGTGCAACTAACGCCAAATTAAGTGGTGAGTAACGCTACCGCTCACCTAAAGCATTGTGCCGTAAACACTAAAGTTGATTCAAACCGAAAGTGCCAAGCGTTGCGAATCTGCTTAAATTTATTGTTAGGCTTTTTGTTTCGCAGAACTTATTGCTAGAGCTATGTTAGCTCTGTGGTTCGCTTCCCACTCAAGCAGAGTTAATGAAGCTTCATCACGTGCTTTCTTTGAGGCCGATACAAACACATCCTCTGCGCTTGCTTTAGGTATAACTACGATACCCTCTAAATCAGCGACAATTACGTCTCCCGTAGATACCTTTACTCCCCCACAAGTAATTGAAACACCCAACTCACAATAGACATTTTTCTTGCCTGGTACCGGGTGAACACCTTTCGCAAAAACTGGAAATTTCATATCTGAAATTTCACCTAAGTCCCGGATTACACCATCAATAATGAAGCCTTTTATGCCTCGATTCTTAGCAACTGCGCATACATTACCGCCCGCAACTGCATACTCACTATCAACGCCATCCACAACGATTATGGAGCCTTCAGGCGCTTCGTATATTGCAGAATGAAGCATTAAATTATCACCTGAAGCTAACTGAACCGTGAATGCCTCTCCAAAAATTCGCGGCATACCCTGCCAAAGAGGGCCAATGTTGTAATCTATAAAGTGGTCATTGGTAAGTATGTTCCCATATTCGGTTGTCGCCAATTTAGAAAAGTCTTGCTTCATTTTAACCTCCATGTTTGTAGAAAGCCTAACGCCCTGCTAAGTGGCGCTGACGATTAACTTACCAAGAGCGCTTAACTTCAAACCAAAACCGCCAAGCTTATGGCGTCCACTTGAGTAGTTTGTTAGTTGCCTACGCCCCTATTCTTTTATTTGCACCAAGATGCTCATTGCTTGCCGCAAACTAAATTACTACCACCAAGCCATACTTGATAGCTGACAGAACTGACATATTTCGAGTAATGCGAGTTGGCGCGAAAAAGAAACCACCGAAGTCACTGAAAAACGGGTTGAGAAAGATGTTACTTCCGTTGCTCACGGACGGACATAAAAAACAGTTCCGCGAAACCTCGATGGCTAAAGCGAATGACGCTTTACCGCTGCCACCGGAAAGAAAGTTAAGCAGTGAGGCTTGTCGCTGGATAGCTGAAGGGACAATGATTTGACCACTAAATTTCTAAGTGCAACTAACGCCCTGCTAAGTGGCGCTAACAATTAACTTACCAAGCGCACTTAACTTCAAACCAAAACCGCCAAGCTTATGGCGTCCACTTGAGTAGTTTGTTAGTTGCCTACGCCCCTATTCTTTTATTTGCACCAAGATGCTCATTGCTTGCTGTAAACCAAATTACTATCACCACGCCGTACTTGATAGCTGACAGAACTGACATCTTTCGGTTAATGCGAGTTGGCGTGAAAAAGAAACCACTGAAGTCACTGAAAAACGGTTTGAGGAAGATGTCACTTTCGTTGCTCACAGACGGACACAAAAAGCAGTACCGCGAAACCTCGATTGCTAAAGCGAACGGCTTATCGGCGCTGCCACCGGAAAGAAAGTTAAGCAGTGGGGCTTGTCACTGCATAGTTAAAGGGACAATGATTTGACCACTAAATTTCTAAGTGCAACTAACGCCTTGTTAAGTAGCAGCTAACCACCACTACACTCAAACAAAGCCACCGTAATCACTAAACTTAACCAAACCAAAATCGCCAAACGTTAGCTGTCTGCTTGAACAATTTGTTATGCCTTTTAGTCACGATAGACATCTGGTTTCCAGATTTGCATCAGAATCTCTGGATTCTCTACTGGTCTAAAACCAAATTGAGAATAGAGTCCGTGAGCATCCCTAGTAGCCAAAACCATCCTGCGCAGCCCTTTTACATCGGAGTGTTCGACTATCGTTTGTATTAGCAACTTACTTAGACCTTTGCCTCTATAACGATCTTCAATAAACACATCAGCAAGATAAGCGAATGTAGCTCTATCTGTTATGAGACGTGCAAAGCCAACTTGATTGCCAGTGTCAGTAAAAACACCAAAACAAAAAGAGTTTGCTATCGCCTTTTTCAAAGTTTCTCTTGGAATATCAGAAGCCCAATAACTCTGTGAAATAAATTTGTAGATAAACTCAAAGTCGAAGTCTTAATTGTTTGTGCTGACTTTATATCCTTGCATCGCTCTCCGTCCCTGAGGCATAACGCCCTGCTAAGTGGCGCTAACGATTAACTTGCCAAGCGCACTTAACTTCAAACCAAAACCGCCAAGCTTATGGCGTCCACTTGAGCAGTTTGTTAGCTTTTTCGTGCGATAATGCCTGCGTTGCTCACCAAGATTTTGAAGTAACGCTCTCCCCTCAAAACCGATGACCAACATGACGGGACAGAGTTGAACTGTCCAAAAATTCGTAGCCTGAGTTGACGAAACTCAGAGGCAACTCAAAGTTTGCCACTAAGCCAACAACCACATACGCCAATTTTC
>NZ_JAKJSR010000043.1:0-6418 GCF_050337155.1 Vibrio cionasavignyae | reverse complement strand
TCTTCATACCCTTCCCAAGCCGTGTCTTGTACTAGCATCCAACCATTTTCTTGCGCCGTTTCATTAGCAAGGCGCACGGTATCATCGTAGTTAACATCCGTCACAATGCACTCTGCGCCTAAACCTTTAATACGCTCTACGCTCGCTTGCGCCGAACCTTTTGGCATGTACACCACCGCGTTTTGCCCCATTTCACGCGCCGCCCACGCCACACCAGTGCCATGGTTGCCGGCTGTCGCCGTGGCAAACGTTAATGGCGCCTCAAGCTTTGATGACACCGTTTTTAAGTCAATTTCAGCAATATCCACATTCAAGTGCTTGGCCAATTGACGACCTAATGCGTAGGAGCCACCCAATACTTTGAACGCATTAAGACCAAAACGCTTGGACTCATCTTTCACCAACACCGCTTTCACGCCTAATTGTTGCGCTAGGGCAGGTAAAGACACTAACGGTGTCGGTGTGTAACCTTCAATTTTTTGGTGAAATTGACGCGCTTGAAGCGCTTGATCAGCAGAAAACAGGGCACTGGTTTTTCCAGAATAGAATTTATTGTTGGCGAGTTTGAGCATGGGGGGTACCTAAAAGAAACAAAATGAGAAGAATAAAACAAGCCATCCAACGATTTATCAAAATATGAGAGGAGGTGATAAATGCCGATGGCTCGTAGTAACTATGAATGACTATTTGATATACGCGATCGCTTCAACTTCAACCAAGGCGTCTTTCGGCAATCTAGCGGCTTCTACACAAGAGCGTGATGGTGCATTTTCAGTACCAAATACTTCTGTGTACACCTCGTTGAATGCCACAAAGTTTTCCATATCCGATAGGAAACACGTCGTTTTCACCACGCTATCAATAGACGCGCCAGCCGCCTCTAATACTGCTTTTAAGTTAGACAGAGATTGGCGAGCTTGCTCGGTAATGCCCCCTTCAACAAAAGCCATCGTCGTTGGATCTAGCGGTAACTGACCGGATGTAAAAACCAGCTCTTTAAATGCCGTTCCTTGTGAATAAGGACCGATAGCGGCAGGTGCTGACTCTGTATGAATGGTTGTTTTCATCTTAATTTACTCTTAAATAGTGTTTCAAAACATTACGACCGTAAATGCATCTTATGCCCAATACGAATCGCTCAAAAATACTCGAACTTGGGTTCGAGCATTCATAAAAAACAGAAAATACCTATAAAACAATGCATTAAAATCTACGTCTAAAAAACAATAGTCAATAAAGCAATTCTAATAAATGACCTAATCTTTGGCAGTGCATCAGCGCCCCACAAAAGGTCACTACTGTTAACTTTGATCACCATCACACATTCGACATAACTATCAAACAGTCCCGGCAATCAATTAACTTTATGTAACTATATAACTATATATCTCCCTCCCCATCAAGAATAAAGTTAAACTTTTTTATCGCAAACCTACCAAAATTGACCAAAATCAATAAATTATTCGATTAAAGGCACTTTCAGTGCACTATAGTGAACCGCAAGACTTGGGTCACATTATTTGACTGAAATATCATTAATATCCTCCCCATAAAGTTCACAAATATGAACTATACAGTGACGTTGATACACAACATCACACCAATAACATTACGGGAACAGGGGTAACACTTGATGACTAACTACTTAAACCGAGGCTTTGAACTGGCGGAGTTTGAAAACAGAACATTACGTGCTCAAAAAGTCATGCATGACAAAAAACTCGATGCCATGATTTTCACCACCGAGCCTAACGTTCGTTACTTCACCGGCTTTCATACCCAGTTTTGGCACAGCCCAACACGTCCTTGGTTTGTCATCGTGCCTGCTGAAGGTAAACCTATTGCCATCATCCCTGAAATCGGCGCAAGCGGTATGGCCGGGACTTGGATTGATAACATCATTACTTGGCCATCTCCAAGACCTGAAGATGACGGCATTAGCCTCGTCGCCAGCGCATTAAACTCTCTACCGTGTAAGCATGGCCGAGTGGGCGCGACGTTAGGGATTGAATCTCACCTGCGTATGCCAGTGAACAACTACTTAAAACTCACCACCATGGTGAAAAAAGACTTYGTTGATGTCTCTCTAGAAATGCACGGTCTTCGCCAGATTAAATCTCAAGCCGAAATCGAAAAAACACGTGAAATATGCCGCATCACTAACGTCGCCTTCGACAAAGTTCCAAGCTACGCCAAAGCAGGCATGTCCGAGCGTGAAATCTGTAAACAGTTCCGTATTGATATGTTGCTAGAAGGCGCCGATGAGTGTCCGTACATCATTGCAGGCTCCGGTCCTGACGGCTATGACAGCATCATTATGGGTCCGACCGACCGCATTATTGAACCGGGTGACGTGCTGATTATCGATACGGGTGCGGTGCGTGATGGTTACTTCTCTGATTTCGACCGCAACTGGGCATTTGGTCACGCCAGTGAGCAAACCAAAGCCGCGTATCGCGCCACCTATGAAGCCACCACTAAAGGTTTTGAAGCGGCGAAACCGGGCGCCACCACCACTGATATTTATAACGCCATGTGGAAAGTGCTAGAAGCCAACGGCGCACTAGGGAACGACGTCGGTCGTCTTGGTCATGGTCTGGGAATGGAGCTTACCGAGCGTCCATCTAACACCGCCACCGACAACACCATCCTAGAGCCAGGCATGGTGATGACGCTTGAGCCGGGCATGGTCTACGCACCGGGCAAATCTATGGTGCACGAGGAAAATATCGTCATCACCGAAAACGGCGCGGAATGGTTGTCTGAACGCGCGGCCCCTGAACTCATCATCATCGACTAATTCAACTAATCATAACAATAAGCCAACGCATGATATCCATGACGTTGGCACCCTACTAAGGACTGAAAAATGAACACGACAAAGAAAAATGTATTTTTAGGCTGGATTGCAGCCATCGCTGTTGCCTGTATATGGGGCGTAACCGGGGTCGTCTCTAAGCCACTCTCTATGGCCGTCGACCCAATGACATTAGTTTTCTTCCGCTACGTCACTGCAGTGATTGGCCTCTCTATTATCTACATGTTTACGTCTCGTAGTAAAAGTCTGAGTGTTGACCTAGGTAAGTCCCTTAAAATCGAGAAAAAAGATTTCGCTCGTATCGCGTTATGCGGCATTGTTGGTCAAGGCGTATTCTCGCTGTTCAACTTCCTCTCTCTAGCGCACATTGGCGCAACGGAAAATGGCGTAATCCAAGGCATGCAGCCGTTTGCGACCGTTTTCTTTGGCATGATGTTCATGAACTTTAGAATGAACAAAATTCAATGGGGTGCTTTCATTGCGTCGGCGCTTTGTATCTACGCTATGAGTGTAGGGCCAACCAATTCTATCGAAGGTGGTACGGCATTATTAGGTTATGTCTATGTGACATGCTCAATGCTTGCACTAGCATGGACAGCACACCTTCGTGCCAGCCTTGCGGAAAAATATGGCTCTGTCGTCTCTATGCTTTACCAATACATTTCTGTAGCGGTGATGGGCGTGTTTGTTGTCATCGCGATGGGACTCGACTTGTCGCAAATTTACATCATTTTCTCTAGCCCGCTACTTATAGGCCTGCTTATTTTCTTAGGTACTGGTATTTCAGGTGGTAGCTACCTAGTGCAACTCTACTCGTTCAAACAAATTGGCGTAGAAAAATCAACAATGGCATTAAACCTCATGCCACTCGTCGGCTACTTGGTTGCTGTTCTCACTCTAGGAGAAGAAATGGTCCTAAGTAAAACCATCATTGTTTCTCTTATTGTGGTTGCGCTTTACATCTTCACTAAATACGAAACAAAAGAAACACCTGAAGAAACAATCAGCCTTAAGACCCAAGAAGCAAAATAATTCATTACTTAACCAATGTTATACCGCAGGTGATTGATGACCAATCACCTGCAAATAGGAGAATGTAAATGTCTGTAGAATGTTCCGCAATTGAATGGCGTCGCCACCTACATCAGTACCCTGAATTCGGTACTGAAGAGTTTAAAACCGCAGAATTCGTTGCAAACAAACTAGAGGAATTTGGCCTAGAGGTGCACCGTAACATCGGTGGCACAGGTGTGGTAGGTATCCTGAAAAATGGTACCAGTACTCGTTCAATCGGTTTGCGAGCGGATATGGATGCTTTACGTATCCAAGAACAAAATACCTTCTGTCACGCTTCTAAACACCAAGGTGCAATGCACGCCTGTGGCCATGACGGCCACACTGCCATGCTATTGGGCGCGGCATGTGAACTGGCACAAACGAAGAGCTTTGATGGCACGGTGTATTTCATTTTTCAGCCTGATGAAGAGCGAGGCACTGGTGCTAAAGCGATGATTGAAGATGGGCTCTTTACTCGCTGGAACATGGACTCCATCTACGCCATGCATAATTTACCTGGTATTCCTGCAGGCAAATTTGTCACTCGCCCTAGCTCTATTATGGCCAGCGAAAGTAGCTTTGAAATTGTCGTCAAAGCTACAGGTGGTCACGCGGCACTTCCTCACATGGGCACCGACCCTATCGTCGTAGGCGCGCAAATTGTTACTGCACTACAAACCATTGTGTCTAGAAACCTAAGTGCAATTAATGAAACAGCCGTTATCTCGGTAACCAACTTCGAAACCAACGGCACCGTGAATGTTATCCCTTCACAGGTAACAATCAGCGGTGACACTCGTAGCTTTACTGACGAAGCGTTACACAAGATTGAAGCGGCTATTGAACGTATTGTCGCAGGTCAATGTATGGCAGCAGGCGTTGACTATCAGTACACCTTTAACAATAGCTTCCTTTCTACCATCAACACACCAGAAGAAACCGAGCATGCCATTAAGGCCGCTCAACAGGTCGTAGGCACAGAAAACGTCGATGGCGCTTGTGAACCATTCACCATCAGCGAAGACTTCTCGTTTATGCTTCGTGAAGTTAAGGGGTGCTACATTTTAGTGGGTAACGGAATTGGTGAATGCGGCGGAACCGCATTACACAATCCGCTTTACGACTTTAATGACGAAATTTTGGGTCATGGTATCCAATATTGGAAAGCACTCGTAGAAGGGCAATTAAGCGCGTAGTTACCCCCAAAAAACACTCGCTTCGCAAGGCTAACTTGCCCAATTAACGAACAAAAGAGTACGTCACGGCGTGCTCTTTTTTGCTTAATAATAACCAGAGACATGAACAAAACAGCCCAATACTCACTATAGATTCAATATCTAAACTCAGAACCTTAAACTCAACACCTTAACTTCAACGCCATAAACTCAAGACGCTAAAGCTGTGACTGCTTTTTAGTAGCCTAGCCAGTTTCCAATTCATCTACTTCGCTGCTTCAAACGTTCCGGTAGGTGACAACACAATAGTGACCAGTCACACCGCCAGCGCGCTTTCTTCTTTCTAGCAAACAGTATGAAATGAAGATACAGCGCCTTTACGTGTACTTGCTAATATCCAGTTGCTTTATGCATACATACAAAAAAAGCGCATCATCGATGCGCTTTTTCATGGCTAATATAGCCCGCCATAACCTACGATGCGGCGTACTCACCTTCCCATACGATACGATGGTAACGATCTGGATTGGTGTCTCCTTCGGTACTAAACAGCAAAACTACTGACTCCGCATCTAGACCAACTTGCTCATCCAAACCCTGTGTATGCAATTCACGTAGTACACCCAAGGTGATCGCCCCTGACTCACCACTGATGATCTTTGGATCATCGCTCAGTGGGTTACCCAAGATGCGCATACCGTTCGCGGACACACTGTCCTCTACCGACACAAAATAACGACTGCAATCACGCAGAACAGGCCACGTCACCGGATTAGGCTCACCGCACGCAAGCCCTGCCATAATGGAGTTCAAATCACCGCTCACATTCACCATATTGCCTTCTGCACTGGTGCCTGAACGATAAATACAATCTGCTGCCGCAGGCTCAGCAATAATAGTATCAAAGGTATCAGCGCCGAGTTTATCCGCTAAATACCCCAATACACCGCCCGCCATCGCGCCAACACCCGCTTGCAATACCACATGCGTCGGCATGCCAAATTCCAGCGCCGCAACTTCCTCAACCGCTTCATCCGCCATGGTCATGTAACCTTGAGAAATCCACGTTGGGATTTCTTCATACCCTTCCCAAGCCGTGTCTTGTACTAGCATCCAACCATTTTCTTGCGCCGTTTCATTAGCAAGGCGCACGGTATCATCGTAGTTAACATCCGTCACAATGCACTCTGCGCCTAAACCTTTAATACGCTCTACGCTCGCTTGCGCCGAACCTTTTGGCATGTACACCACCGCGTTTTGCCCCATTTCACGCGCCGCCCACGCCACACCAGTGCCATGGTTGCCGGCTGTCGCCGTGGCAAACGTTAATGGCGCCTCAAGCTTTGATGTTTGATGACACCGTTTTTAA
>NZ_JAKJSR010000042.1:0-10487 GCF_050337155.1 Vibrio cionasavignyae | reverse complement strand
GTGTTATTTCTTGAAATTGAGCCAAAGTCATCAAAGAAGGCTCAACCACTTGTGGTATAGATATAAATCCCGAGTGACAGGCCATATTAATAATTGGTTCGTCACAAGCTAGTACGTACATATCTAGTCCCTTTATTTAGCTATTAACCGGAATTAATAAATGTTCGCATTTATGCCTTAAGGGACTGTTGGAAATGCTTTATGTTGACGCAAATACTCATACATTCACCTAAAATAGATAAGTCGGTTATCCGAGTTTATTAACAGCAGGCAATCGGAATAGATTGTTGCTGGTTCCAGAAACCACCTGACCATCAGGGCGAGGGAAGCTAAATTCTTTTTGTTCAATCCAGAAATCCAACTCTTTATCGACAATGGTCTTAAAGAAGTCACCGTTCTTCGCATCTTTCCACTGGTCAGGATTGACTTTAACCTTGATGACTTGTGACGGTTTTTTCACTGACAACAGTAATTCACCACGCACGACTACTTCGCCCGTTTCGCGATTGTTGAATGTGCTTTGGGTAATATCGTCTTCATCTAAAATGCGTCCTTTGATAATCATGTTGTTTTCCTTTTTGGTTCAGTGCTATTTGATGGTTTTTTAAAAGCGACAGTTAGTGACACAAGTCCAAGGCCGCCCTTGGCGGCTCGTCGGGGCAAGCCCTTGACGAGAACCACTCAGGCGGTGGGTGTCCATAGAGTTCTTCGTTGTATAAGTAAGTGGGTTCCATTGCTGGACAGTCCATATAGAGCAAGGCTTCATCACACATGCGTTCGTATTCTTCTTGCTTCATGGCGTAGTATTCGTGTTCATCTTCTAATGAGTCGAATATCTGCGTCGTTCCGGTCATTACAGAGCGCATACCACGGATGAATTGTTTCTTGTTGGCGAACTTCCATTCAGAAAATCGGGTAGGGATGGATTTACCAAAACACTCGATGCCCTTTATGGCCGCGCTCATTTCATCGCCATAACGGGTGTTTTTAAACAATCCGTCGATGTTTACTTTCTTGGCGTACATCGCTTTCACGGTTTGGTCTTTGCGTTTGACAAACACACCACCCATGGCGACCACGAAGCGTTTAAAGTCGCCTTCGTCAGCGGCTTTGCGTATGGTTTCAAGGACAAAGTGCTCATCCTTGGAGAGTTCATTTCCGAGAATCACAGCGTCGTCCTCTTTAAATTCTTCACGAAAGCGACGCATTTCACGCCACACCGTTACCGATGGACCGCCATAAAATTGGAACTGGCGGATGCCTTGAATTCGATTAAATGACACCACGGATTCAGCGGTTTGTTTGCCGTCCTTGTTGGTGTCTTTGTCGGTTTCAATATTGGCACCATCGATGTTTTTACTTAGGTATTTAGCGACATAGCCAACCGCTGAGCCGCGTTTCCAATCAATGCTTTCTGCTTTGAATCGATACTTTTGCGCGCCTTTTTCTTTCGGTGAATCCACTAAAGAAAAGTGCTTAAGTTGTTGTGTGACGGTCTGTTGGTCTTCTCGTTTCATGAAGAACAAACAGTGAAGGTGTGGCGTTCCGTCGTGGTGCGGCTCGACAATGCGAAGCCCGTAAATCTTGATGTCTTGCTTATTGAGCTCTTTACGAAATGCCGTCATTACGTTTAACAAATGTTGGTGTCCATCTGTTGCCGAAGGCTTGTTGGCTTTTTCCCATGCAGGGTTAATCTGGTCGCCTTTATAGACATGAAAGCGGCTAGGGGTCGTCACTGTGTAGAACATGGCGACATGGTCGGATTCTTGTGCGATGGACTCCAAACCTTTCAAACGCACGAACATTTCAGCGCGACGAATGACGGGGTTTGATGTCGATTTCGCGGATAATTCTTTGAGTGTGAACCACGTATCTTCGTCGTCTTCGATATAGCAAACGGTGTTGATAAGCGCCTGTTCTGTATCAGATAAGCGTTCTCGCATCACATTAACGCTGTGCTTGGAGCAATACGCATCTTGTGATTTGTGTACTAACATTAGGTCGCGAGCGGTAGCTTCAACTTCAGTAAAGTAAGCGCGTCGTAATTGGCGACGAAGCCATTTATCACACATGGCCCGTTGGCATAGTGAATCGAGTTCATTCGCTTCTTCTTTCTGCTTGATGAGTTGGGCGCGAAAACCTAAGCCCAATTGAGCCAACAAGACTTGGGATTTTTCAAAACGCTCTGTTATCGATTCGATTTTCAAAAGCTGCTTTGAGAAAGCGCGAGACTTGGCTTTAGCCAATTCGACAATTTCTTCATCGTTACGGGTATAACGATTGCCGTTATCGCGCAAACGAGCGTCTGCGGATTGGATCATTGATAATGCAGTGAAGTAATCTTTGCGTTCGAGTACGTTGGTAAAGGCTCGAAGCATGGACGGTGCGAAATCACCGTGACGTTTGATAGCGTCAAATACAGGTTTGCGCCAGTTGGTGAGTCTTACTTTATATTGAGCGTGACGCGGTAACTCAAGCAAACTTATTGCTTTATCAAGTTCATCACGACGGTCAGAAGCTTGCAGGCTAGGGAGCTTGTCTACATTGAACTGGTCGTCGTAGCAGTCTGCAGACCATAGGCGTGTTGGTTGCGAAGTTGGGAGAAACTCACGAGAGTAAGTTTCTCCGGTTGCTAAGTCGTGAACAGTTCTACGCATTAGCTTTGACCAGTGTTGTTTCAGCGTTAAAACGTTCGATAAGTTCGGCATCGGATTCAATTGAGAAGAACTCGCAGAATTGGAGGTATTCTTCAAGGAGCGTGAAATAGAGACTAACGGGCTCTGATTCAAGGACGAATGCAGGTGTAAAATCAATACCAGCGCGTAATCGTTGCGTGAATGACTTTGCGTTAACAGACACTGAATCAGAAAGTTGGAATGAAAAATCATCTGAGTGGGAACGCAGCGTTGTGGAAAGTAAGTAGCCGTCGATGCTATTGGACTCGGAGCGAATAATAAAAGCATCATTCTTGTGTAACATGGAGCAGCTTTCGTAGTGTCGGACTTGAAACATAATAACCACCTTGAATAGTTGAGTGACCACCAAGGGTGAAAGCTTCAAGGGCTAACGCCCAAGGCGGTCAAGTACGCGAATTTGCGGAGTGCACATATAGTAAATACGCGATTTTGCGTTTTGTAAATACGCAAAAATGCGGCTTGATGAGCTAAACTAGAATTTCGGAGGATTGTGAAAATGCAAATAAACGAACTGTTAGATGCGTATAAACACGCAAACAAGTACACACAAGACAAGCAGATAGCGCATGATTTGCAGATAAGCACCCAAAAGTTATCTGATATCAGACAAGGAAGACGCTATCTAACTGAAAAAGAAGCACTTTTGTTAGCTGACCATGTAGGCGCTGATAAAGAAATCGTGTTAATTCAGTTAGCAGCTGATAAATGCAAAACTGTCGAAGGACAAGCGACTTGGGCAGCAATAGCAAAAAAGTTTGAGAGCCTTGGAATCTCTAGGATTTCCATGGCTTTAGGTGGTTTAACTGTAGCGTATTCTAGCACTCAAGAACTAGTATCTCAGTGCGTATTATCTATCTTATGTTAAATGCAGTTTCACAATAGTAAGATTAATCTAGTGTTCAGCCGTTCCCTGCTACATTGGGTGCTGTGCTTTCTTTCTGTATTTAACAATAACGCTATTTACCATAAAATACCTAATAATCACATTAACTTAATCTACGTTTAAGTTAATGTGATTATTAGAAATCAAGAGCTCAAAGCAATGACTGTGTTTGTGCTGCAAACTCAGCCATTGCTTTTTGATGACTACACTAAGTTGTCATCCACATCTGATTGTGTGCTTGGGCCTGAGCTATCATCGGTACCAAAACTGCCGGTATCATCGGTAAAGTCTACATCTACCTGAGTATTATCACTCTGTGTCCAGTCAGCACCATCAGTTTGCTGCAATGATGATGTGTCTTGGTTTTGCTGACTTGAAGCTTGCATTGAATATTGTTCATCAATATCGAGCTCTAGCGTTGCCGTCGCACCTTCTACGGGAGCATCTAAGTCATCAAACCCTTGGAAAGAAAGATTCGCAGAACCTTCATACTGATCGTCGAGTACTAATGTGACAGATTGGCTTAAGTCTCCTGATATTGTGTAGCCACCTTCACCATCACTTAAGGCGCCATTGATTTCTGCACCTTCCGGTAGATTTGTCACGGTTATGTAATCCACACCATCAACGGACGTAACTTCTTCTGGAGAGCTAATCTCCACTTCATCACCCGGTGCTGCGGTTATATCAACAGAGCTTTCAATGTTTGAACTTACTTCGTCATTTAAGTTCGTACTCTGTGTATCAACTGGCTGAGTTTGAGCTCCTTCCGTTTCTACCGTTAAGCTTGTTGTGTACGTTTGCTCAATTCCAGCGCTACTTTCAACGACAGCACTAAGGTCGATATTGCCTTCAAATCCGTCATCAGGCCAGAACGTCCACATGTCATTGCCATTTGAAATTAACGCACCTTGATCTCCGGTATAATTTAGGTCGGTTAATGTTGAGTCTTCTATGCTTAAGTTAGTTAAAACGTTAGACGCGCTTATCTCAATTGAACCATCATCCGCTTGAGCAAGTGTTTGATTCACGGAGACTTCATTATCAACCCCAATATTAAAGTGACTCTGAACACTATTTTCTCCATCACTAGCGACAAATCCTACTTGGGCTTGACCGGTGAAACCTTCTGCAGGAGTAAATTGATAGTTACCCTGCCCGTTTGATTCGATAAGTCCTTCTCCTGCAAGTAGAGATACGGATTCGATACTTAGATCGTGATTATCCTCAGAGCTAATCGTTGCTAGCATATCTTCGTTAGTAAACGTGAGTGGTTCGCTTTCGTCGGTATCGGTATAAGCGATAGCATCTATAATTGGCGAGCTAGTCAGTGACTCACTGGAGTCAAAGACACCTATGTCGCTTTGCTCATCGTATAGTATTCCCTCTTTTTCAATGACATAAGCCAAGTCTACATTACCAGAGAAACCTGACGCAGGGCTGAAGGTCCACGTACCATCGTCGTTCTCAATTAAGCTTCCTTGAGAAGGATCGACTAAGTGCACGAGTTGGACACTATCACCCTGCTCTGCTTCTACATTTTGCGCCATCGCGATAAGATCTTCATGACTAATAACAAGCGCTTCCCCAGACACAACATTGAAGTCTCCTCCTACTGGTTGTTCAGGTTGCTCGTTAGCTTCATCACCATAGTCGACGGTGGTCGCCGTTACTGTGACAAAGAAGTTGCCATGGAAATCCTCTGGCGGAGTCATTTGTAGATTATCAATATCCCAATTGGTGATATTAATCAGTTGCCCTTCCTCAGTTATTTCCACGACGTTGGGCCCATCACTGAGCGTAAAGCCAACCGGATAACCCGTCATAACAAGGTTACTAAGCTGCTCTGAATCATCAATAAGGTTGACATCTAAGTTCAAGTAACCGGTAGTATCTTCATCAAACACCAGCGGTCCATCATGTGCGGTTGTGATAACAGCACCATCGGCAACAGGTCTTACATATACAGGCACGTCTAAGGCGGTTTCAAACTCGCCATCTGATGCGATCACTTGTAATTCGGACAATCCCGCGAAGTCGCTAGTAGGAGTAAATGTCCACGTTCCATCCCCATTGTCAGTAACACTACCGCCATCTTCACTATCAGCGACAATGACTCGTGAAATAACCAGTTCTGTGGTGTCTATATCTCCGAAGAGATCGAGCATATCAGACGTATCAAAGGTAAAGGCGTCGTCTTCATTGGTCGTCAAGAATGCATTACCCACAGTAAATGGTTCATCATTTACAGGAATAACATCGACATTTACTGTGCCTTGGGCACTCAACTCCCCATCTGAAACAATGTAATCTAGCTCCACCAATCCATTGAAATCTTGACTGGTCACTAAATGGTAAAGTCCGTCAGGTTGCTGTTGTAACGTCGCATTTTCTGGAGTTCGGACAGTTAAGCTTTCCAAGGAAAGCGCGTCATTATCAATATCAGAAGCTTGAGATAAGATAAATGCAGGATCAACCACCAATACTTGGTCTTCATCTGTCGAGTATGTGACTGTTGGAGCGTCAGGAGCATCATTAACCTCAGCTAAACTGATATTCCCAGAGACTTCGGTACCGTCAACACCATCTTCTACTCTAAATGTAAATGGCACATCACCATTCAAGTTTTCGGTTGGTGTAAACGTCCATGTGCCGTTTTGGTTATCAACCAAATCACCAAATGATGGGTCAATTTGAAGGTTGTTCGCGGTAAGATCATCATTCTCGATATCGACAGCATGAACCAGTAAATCCTGCTGCGAAATAATAATGCTTTCATCTTCTACACCGCTTAAATCAACTCGCTCCGATGTCGGCGCATCGTTAACTGCGTTGACAGTCAAGTTTAGAGTGTTTGCAGTCGTGAATTCGCCATCACTGATGTTATAAGTAAGTTCAATGTCACCGTTGAAATTTTCGCTAGGCACAATCGTGAAAGTACCATTGCCATTATCGGTAACAATTGCATTTGGATCATTCGTTGCGACATCACTTGCTGTAAGTGGATCATCGTTAAGGTCGACAGCATTTGCTAATAGCATGTCTTGTGTGACAAGTAGATTTCCATCTTCATCAACACTGGTATTTATAGGTGTTGATTCAGGGGCGTGTTCTCTTGCGTCAATATGAATAGTCTGGGAGTTTGTTGAGGTCCCTTCATTTGACAACTCGGTGGAAGTTGCGTCGATTTGTAGGTCAAATTCACCACTGTAATCTTCCGGTAAGTCGATGGTAATAGGTTCAAGTAATACTACTGTAGGTAAGATGATAGGATCAGTAGTATCAACGGTGACTTCGCCTTGGTAGATGGAGCTGTTCACTTCTCCGAGATCAATGGTAAATAAGAAGTCATCAAAATCACGATCTCCTCCGTTGTACATGTCCTCGATACCATAAACCAATTCACTTTCTGAATTGAAGTATGTCTGTGTGTGGTTGATATTGTCTTGGTTTAGGTTAGGGCTAGTACCGCCGTGGAATACCGCATCGCCACTTTCACTACGAATTAGCGTTTCTTCACCGTTTGAACTTACAAAGATAAGTTGTGGGTCAGTTGAACTTGTAGTTGCCGTACTTCCATCTGCATCTCTAAACTCGAATGAACCATCACCTAAACTATTAAAGTTATTATGATTAAATCCATTTGGAATAACGAATAAGTTGAAGCTTTCGCCTTGCTCAAGGTCAAAGCTGAACGCTGATTGCCCTGGTATCAGATTACCGCCACCGCCAAGCTGAGAAGCGTTTTCATATACAACTTGTACATCTTGAATCTGCCCGTTTTCGTCAACTTTATAATAACCGACAGTATTTAAGTACCCTGCACCTTCTCCTTCAAAGGTGACGGTAATTTCACTATCAACATAACTCGTTAAACCATTACTTTGATCATTTAATACGGTATCACTGTCATAGCGGATTACAGACCCTTCAGGAATACCTGAAGCGCCGACGGTCAGTACCTCAGAACCATCAATATCAGTGAGTGCTGCTGATATATTAAGCTCTATCGTATCATCAGGATCAACTTTAATCCCTTCGGCTCCGATTGGCTGGTTGGCGCCATCGGTAACGGAGAGTTCTGGTGAATCCGCAACAGCCTCAATATTGACTGCAATCGACTGTGTTGTTTCAAGTTCGCCATCGGAAACGGCAAAAGTAAACTCGACATCACCGTGATAGTTGTCTGAAGGTACGAATGTATAACTACCGTCTTGATTATCGGTAAGTGTTCCTTGGTTCCCTGAATAATCAACATTCATAACAACTAAATCGTCGCCATCAACATCGGTAGCACTTGCCAGTAAGTCCGAGTTATAGAATGTTAACGACCCATCTTCGAGCATGGCAAATTGTAGGTCTTGTGCTTCTGGTCGATCATTGACTGGTGTGATGTTCAGGCTTACCGGCACTGTTGTTGTTGAGTGGTCACCAGTCGATTCCGTCGATATTGCGTCTACCTGTAAGTTAAGTTCTCCATGGAAGTTAGCCGGTGGGGTTAATGTTAAACCCGTTAGATCATCTGGAGATAGAGACCATGTGCCATCAGGGTTCAGTGAACCTGAAGATAGAAGCGTACCCTCAGGAAGTTCTCGAATAGAAATCGCCAGGCTTTCACTACCATCGGTATCCGTGAGTGCCGCCTGTATATCAAGAGGAACCGCACTGTCTTCAGGGTAAGAAGTCACTGACAGTGCAACATTGTCTAACCCCCAAGATTCATCACTTAACGATTGGTCCAATGTAGACCCAAATCCAAGCGTAAGTTGTCCAGCGTCTGGGTCTACGGGTACGGTTAGCGTAAAGTGATGAGACTGATCGGTTGAGTAATGGGGGTTGACCGGCCATTGAACACCATGAATTTGAGCATTTTCAGAAGACACAAACTGGCCGACGACTTGGCCATTTATATCCACCACATTAGCACTATCGTTACCATGATAAGAGAAGGTTTCGACACTAAATAATTCGCCATCAATGTAAATATTGAAGTTGTGGTCGTCCCATGAATCTAGACGATAAAAGTCAAATTCAATCGTTACCTCAGAAGCTCCGGCAGGCACATCGTATGTTTTGGAGACCTCCTCTTCACCACTACGGTTGTTTTGTTGCCCTAACATTTGCCCAGTTTCAAAACCGCTAGAATCAGCAACAGTTGCTCCAGACCAACCTTCCATCCCGGTTTCAAACGTGTCTATAGCAAATAAGGTTGATCCTATTGATACATCGGGCGCATCAGAAACCGCATCAACGGCTAGCACAACGTCAGAATTTACAATAGATTGTCCATCTGAGACGTTCATACTAAACACGATCTCGCCAGAGAAGTTTTCGTCTGGTGTTAGTGTAAAGCTGCCGTTTTCATTTTCAGTCACTGTTGCATTTGAAGCTGATTCAATTGCTGCAGTGAGTATGTCTCCATCCACATCAGAAGCATGAACAAGTAACTGCTCTTGGGTTAGCGTGATCGCACCATCTTCATCAATAGTATAAGACAGGGAACCACTAACAACTGGCGCATCATTCACAGCGGCCACTGCAACATCAATACTACCACTACTGATATCGGTGCCGTCAGAGACATCGAAGCTGAAGTTCACCGTGCCATTAAAGTTCTCATTCGGTGTAAAGGTATGTGTGCCATCCCCGTTTGAGGTCAATACGCCATTTGTTTCGTCATAATGCACACCTGTGACGGTCAGTGTATCACCTTCTATATCCGTCGCCCCTGCTAGTAGCTCAGCATCAGTGAAGGTTAAGGTGCCATCTTCATCCATGTTGAAGACTTGGTCGTAAATGACGGCAGCATCATTTACCGCGGTAACTGTGACATCTATCTGCGCTGGCGATACGCCACCATTGCCATCATCAACGGTGTAGTTAATTTCAAACTCACCATTGAAGTTTTCATCCGGTGTGATGGTATAAGTCCCGTCGCCATTATCGGTAATGACGCCGTTTGGCATGCTAATATCACCAACGGTGACGTTGTCACCGGTATCCGTGCCATTTTCTCCATCGGTGCCTTCATCGACGTTAAACAGCGCCGAGATATCAATACCATTTTCAGCATTGGCCACTTCTTCGCTGGTTGGTAAGGTAAACGCGGTTTGCCCTCCTACCTCTTGGCTTGGCAGCACAATGCCATCTACCACATCAAATACATGCCAGTGATCACCGCTGATGTTTTCTGGTAATTCAGGTGTAAAGGTTTGTACTAAGGTATCACCAACGAAGACTTGCACTTGTACTTCATCCACACCATCTACGTCCCAGCTTCGGCTCGTGAAGTTATGGACGGAGTAATGCATGTTAGCATCTTGATAATTCGGGACCGTAATGGTTTCTGGACCATGTCCACTAGTATCATCAACATCTTGTTGAACGGTACCTCCACTTAAGTCATGGTTCATATCACCATAAAAAATGTGGTCAAGTTCAGCGCCTGTATCCGTATCATAAAGCCATAAGTGATTGTCCATGTCGCGCGGCGATGCGCCCCACGTCACAACAATTCGCATATCGGTGGTTTCGAGAACATCAGACAAGGAAATCACGCCACTGTCAGTGGTTTCTCCTGCAGGAACGAGGAAGCTATTAGTAATAGCGCCTTCTTGCTCAATGGTAATGGTGCCTTGTTCAAAGACGGAACCACTGACCGAGTAATGACCTTGCGCGTCGGTCAGGACAGTCGTGGTATTACCCACTTCATCACTAAGTGTCACTTCGGCGCCAACAATGGGTTGTCCATTTTCAGAATTTAATACCGTGCCAGTGACCGTGGTCGCCTCTCCTTGCTCTCCGATGATGGCGGTCATGTCGTCATCTTCAATATCGGTAGCAAATTGCAAGAGCTCAGCTTGCGTCACGGTATAGGAGCCATCTTCTTCAATTGTGATCGGCACATC
>NZ_JAKJSR010000041.1:0-17425 GCF_050337155.1 Vibrio cionasavignyae | reverse complement strand
ATATGGTGGAGGGGGACGGATTCGAACCATCGAAGGCAGAGCCGTCAGATTTACAGTCTGATCCCTTTGGCCACTCGGGAACCCCTCCAGGGTGTTTTATACTTGTTTCGCTGTTTTCCCAACGCGGCGACTCAAGTGTGTTTATCTGGTTATAACCAAGTAAACTAATATGGTGGAGGGGGACGGATTCGAACCATCGAAGGCAGAGCCGTCAGATTTACAGTCTGATCCCTTTGGCCACTCGGGAACCCCTCCAGGGTGTTTTATACTTGTTTCGCTGTTTTCCCAACGCGGCGACTCAAGTGCGTTTATCTGGTTATAACCAAATAAACTAAATATGGTGGAGGGGGACGGATTCGAACCATCGAAGGCAGAGCCGTCAGATTTACAGTCTGATCCCTTTGGCCACTCGGGAACCCCTCCAGGGTGTTTTATACTTGTTTGACGTTTTCCCAACGCATCACTCAAGTGCGGAGCGAATCATAGCAAACTCCGCAAAGCTGTAAAGTTTTTTCTTGGCATTTTGAACTGAATGGTGCCTTTTTGGGCAGAGGTGCCTAAAAAGATAGGTTTATGCTCTATTTATTAACCACTTCGCTACAGGAAGTTCTGGTTTTACCGCGAATGCTTACAATGAGAAGGCGATGTTTACTCATTGATCTTTTTAGCTGAGCCATTTTTGTTTCATTTTTTAGCACAGTTGGTGACAGTGCAATGTTTGTAAACAAAAACTCAGATTAGGATTTACACTTCTTGACGTTATGTCGCTCATTAGTCGCTAGAATATCATTAGTTTCTATATTAAAAGACAAATACGATGAAAAATAAAACAATAATCGGTTTGCTAGCACTGTCTATTCTTGGTGCGTCTTCTGCAAGCTACGCAAAAAGGCCTCAAGGGTCGCAAGCAATCTCAGTCGTGACCGAGACGGTGGCCGTTCACCAAGTATCTCAGTCACTTTCGTTGGTTGGCAAATTAGAAGCAGATCAGTCGGTTGTGATTGCTTCCGAAGTATCTGGCATTGTTGACCAAATTCGAGTGTCGGCAAATGAAAAGGTGCCTAAAGGGCAGATCCTGGTTTTACTTAATGACGATAAAGCCGTCGCTGCTGTCGCAGAAGCGAAAGCCTATTTACGTGACCAAAAACGTATTTTGGCAGAATTTCAACGCCTCGCTTCTAGTAATGCGATTACTAAAACGGAAATTGATGCCCAAAAAACCAACGTAGATATTGCCAATGCTCGCCTAGACGCGGCCAATGCTCAGTTAAATGATCTTCATATTGAAGCGCCATTCCCAGGCACCGTTGGTTTGATAGACTTTAGCCGAGGCAAGTTAGTAAATGTGGGAACAGAGCTACTCACGTTAGATGATTTATCTATTATGCAGTTGGACTTACAAGTTCCAGAGCGATATTTATCCATGCTAGAAAAAGGTATGCCAGTCACAGCGAAAACGTCGGCTTGGGGCAATCGCCTATTTGAAGGTGCGGTAGTCGCGGTGGACACACGAGTTAACCAAGAGACGTTGAACCTTCGCGTGCGAATTCATTTTGAAAACCAAGAGAATCGATTAAAACCGGGTATGCTGGCTCAAGCGAACATGGCTTTTCCTCCTATTGAAGCACCGATCATCCCGGTTCAAGCTCTTGAGTATTCGGGCACCAAGCGCTTTGTTTATGTGATTGATGAAAACAACAAAGCGCATCGTACTGAGGTCATCTTAGGAGCTCGTGTGGGTAACCAAGTGGTGATTGAAAAAGGGCTAGAAATTGGTCAGAGAATTGTCGTGCAGGGCATTGTTAACATGCGTGATGGATCTGCCGTTCAGGAAGTGAAATCGGAGCCTACAGCACAGCGCACTGACAAGCGCACCGAACTCATTAGTGAGAAGGAAGTCAGCTAATGCTTTTATCTGATATTTCAGTTAAGCGTCCGGTTGCCGCTATCGTACTGAGCTTGTTGTTATGTGTATTTGGCATTGTGTCATTTAATAAACTTGCTGTACGTGAAATGCCGGACATCGAAAACCCAGTGGTGTCGATTTCCACTCGTTATGAAGGGGCGTCAGCCACCATCATTGAAAGCCAGATTACCTCCTCTATTGAAGACCAACTCTCTGGTATTAGTGGTATTGACGAAATAGAGTCCGTGACTCGAAATGGTATGTCGCGTATCACGGTAACTTTCGAGCTTGGTTACGATCTGAATACTGGTGTAAGTGATATTCGCGATGCGGTAGCCCGAGCACAGCGCTCACTGCCCGATGAAGCTGATGATCCACTGGTGTTTAAAAATAATGGTAGTGGCGAAGCGTCGGTCTATATCAATCTTAGCTCGTCGGTGATGGATCGAACCCAATTGACGGACTATACCAACCGAGTTCTTCTCGATAGATTTAGTCTGATTTCTGGTGTGAGCTCGGTCAATATTTCCGGTGGCTTATATCAGGTGATGTATATCAAGCTTAAGCCAGCTTATATGGCAGGGCGCGGCGTCACGACTGCTGATATCACGGCATCGCTGCGATCTGAAAATATAGAACGTCCCGGTGGGGAAGTGCGAAATGATGCCACGGTGATGTCGGTTCGTACTGCTCGTTCATACAATTCCCCGGTGGATTTTGAATATTTGGTCGTGAAGCGTGCCAGCGACAATACGCCAATTTACCTCAAAGATGTCGCCGATGTGTATATCGGGGCAGAGAATGAGAATTCGACCTTTAAGAGTGATGGCGTTGTTAACGTTAGCATGGGCATCGTGCCGCAGTCGGATGCCAACCCACTGGAAATGGCAGACTTGGTGCATAAAGAAGTGGAACGTATGCAGCAGTTTCTTCCCGAGGGGACTCGCTTAGCGATTGATTATGATTCAACCGTCTTCATCGACCGCTCCATTTCTGAGGTGTATAGCACACTGTTTATTACAGGTTGCTTGGTTATTTTGGTGCTATACATCTTTATTGGTCAAGCAAGAGCCACGCTGATACCTGCGGTGACGGTACCCGTGTCTTTGATCGCGTCGTTTATTGCTGCGTATTTCTTTGGTTTTTCCATCAACTTGATCACGCTAATGGCACTGATCCTCTCCATCGGCTTAGTGGTGGATGATGCCATCGTGGTGGTGGAAAACATTTTCCATCATATTGAAAAAGGTGAACCGCCGTTACTTGCTGCTTATAAAGGAACGCGCGAAGTGGGGTTTGCCGTTATCGCCACCACATTAGTATTGGTGATGGTGTTTTTACCAATTTCTTTCATGGACGGCATGATAGGCCTGCTGTTTACCGAGTTCTCGGTGCTGCTTGCCATGTCGGTGATCTTCTCATCTTTGATTGCTCTCACTCTCACGCCAGTATTAGGAAGTTCGATTCTAAAAGCGAACGTGAAACCAAACCGTTTCACACAATGGGTAGATTCAGGCTTTAGAAAATTAGAGCGTGGTTATAAGCGAGCGCTTGGGCAAGCCTTACGATTTCGTTGGCTCGCGCCAGTGGTGATTTTAGCCTGTGTTGGCGGCAGTTATCAGTTAATGCAGCAAGTGCCTGCTCAGTTAACACCGCAAGAGGACCGTGGGGTTATCTTCGCTTTCGTTCGTGGCGCGGATGCCACCAGTTACAACCGAATGGCGGCGAACATGGACATCGTGGAAGAGCGCTTAATGCCGTTATTAGGGCAAGGTTTCTTAAAGTCATTTAGTATTCAATCGCCAGCGTTTGGCGGCAATGCCGGTGACCAAACGGGCTTCGTTATCATGATTCTAGAGGATTGGAACGAACGTAATGTGACTGCAACCGAAGCGCTGGGAGAGGCTCGAAAAGCCCTCGCTGGGATCCCTGATGTTCGTGTGTTCCCGTTTATGCCAGGTTTTAGAGGCGGGTCAAGTGAGCCAGTACAATTTGTGATTGGCGGCTCTGACTATGCTGAATTGCAAAAATGGGCAGACTTACTAGAACAACGCGCTGACGCTTCACCAATGATGGAAGGCGCGAGTACCGACTACTCTGAGAAAACACCAGAGCTGGTGGTGACCATCGACCGAGAGCGCGCAGCAGAGCTCGGGATCAGTGTTGAAGATATCTCCGACACGCTGGAAATTATGCTTGGTGGTAAAACAGAGACCACCTATGTCGAGCGTGGTGAAGAATACGATGTCTACTTGCGAGGGGATGAAAATAACTTCAATAACGCCGCAGATTTGAGCCAAATTTACATGCGCACTCAGTCCGGCGAGTTGGTGACGTTAGATGCCGTGACTGATATTGAGGAAGTGGCATCCTCTACTCGTTTATCGCATTACAACAAGCAGAAATCTATCACCATCAAAGCGAACCTTAAAGAAGGGTATACGTTAGGTGAAGCGTTGGACTTTATGGATCAACAGGCCATAGAGATGCTACCGGGGGATATTTCGATTAGTTATGCGGGAGAGTCGAAAGACTTTAAAGAGAATCAATCGAGTATTTTTGTGGTGTTTGCATTGGCCCTGTTAGTCGCTTACTTGGTCTTAGCAGCGCAGTTTGAAAGCTTTATTAACCCGTTAGTGGTGATGTTTACCGTTCCTATGGGCGTATTTGGTGGCTTCTTAGGCTTGCTCATTATGCAGCAAGGGCTGAACATCTACAGCCAGATTGGCATGATAATGTTAATTGGTATGGTGACCAAGAACGGTATTCTTATTGTGGAGTTTACTAACCAACTAAGAGACAAAGGCATTGCATTTGAACAGGCCATCATTGATGCATCGGCAAGGCGTTTACGCCCTATTCTAATGACGGCGTTTACTACGTTAGCTGGTGCAATCCCGTTGATTGTTTCCACCGGGGCGGGCTATGAAAGCCGAGTCGCGGTAGGTACGGTGATCTTCTTTGGGATGGCGTTTGCAACCTTAGTGACGTTATTCGTGATTCCAGCGATGTATCGCTTAATATCTGCGAAGACACAATCGCCGGGGCATGTGGAAAGCGAACTTAATAAAGCGTTAGAAAAAGATGTGAAAGCGCGGACTAGTCACGGCTAAGGCGCTTGCCGTCATCGTAAATATAAAAACGGTCTGTTTTAATGAACAGACCGTTTTTATACCGTGATGAAAAGTACTGTAATGAGGGCTATTTATCTTCCAATAAAGTGACGGTATCGCCTTTTTCAGCGAGATAAACAACAATGATTTTTGCCGGAATATCTCCTGGGTTTCGACCGTAATGGGGCTTGTTCATCACTTCAATGAGCGCATCACCTGCGTTAAGTGTGATTTCTTTTTCCTTAAGTTTGACGATGAGTGTGCCTTCAAGCAGTACTCCCGCATTAATGACGGGGTGTACATGAAGTGGTAGACGTTCCCCTGGCTCAATGATGATCTCTTTTATTGTCACTTCAGGTTGTGTTAAGCGATAAGTCGGTAACGGCGTGCCATCCCAAGAATGGGTGGACTTGATTAAATCGACGGACGTTGCGGCTAATGAAGAAAACGAGGCGGTAGCAATGAGTGTGAGTAACAGGGATCTTTTCATAATCTATCTTCCAGTGATGATGAACAGTGCTTGACTGTATGTATCCAAATTGTAAACAATAATGGTATTGCACATCGCCTTACATTGCAATTAAGTGCATACATGGCGCTGTGGGACAAGTAAAACCGTGGTTTGTAGCGGATAGGGTAAATAGTAAAATAAGGGACATCGCGTGGCAGAATTCAAATACAAAACACTTTCTCAAGAACAACAAGATAAACTAGATGCAGCGGTATTTCGTCGCTTACTTGCACACCTTGACAACAATAAAGATGTGCAAAATATTGATTTGATGATTCAGGCGGGCTTTTGCCGTAATTGCTTTAGCAAATGGTATAAAGCAGAAGCGGAACAAGCAGAGCTTGATCTCGATATTGATGACGCTCGTGAGCGAGTGTATGGCATGACCTATGATGAGTGGAAACAAAATCATCAGCCGAAAGCAACCCCAGAGCAACTGGCGGCTTTTGAAACCAAGCAAAAATAATTCTGAGCTGGTTTTTCATCGAGTTTCAATCGTACGCTTTCTAGTTAGCATTTATTCAGTAATACCTCTGCATTGTCAGAGGTATTACTATTTTTATCACCACAATCCGACATATCACGGTGGGTGAGTGGCTAATTGGCTTAAATAAACACCAAATTTTAACAGTTACTTAGTATATTGCTCTGCCTATACCCTAATCGGGGTATAGGGCTTGGTCGTAATCACAACTTATCCTTCACGCTATTTATAATTCCTTGCTGAGTGTTAGCGTAGTTAACATAGGAAGGTCGTGGTGGAAGAAGTGATTCAATGTTTGTATCAAAAAAACAACTAAAAGAAGCGCAGCAGCAGGTACTCACTGAAAAAACAGCAAACGAGGCATTACAGCAACAAGTTACCGAGCTGGAGCAGCAGTTGGCGGCGAAGCAGAATGAAGTGGCGGCGATAGAGCAGGTGCTGACTGAGCAAAAATCTCGTTCACGACGCTTCTTAGGTATGGTTGTCCCTCATCTTGTAGATTCTGCGAATAGTATCGAGGTCGCGAATAATGATTTGATTGCTCAAAGTGACCAGCTGCAAAATAAGCTGGGTGTATTTGAGTCGACACAACGTCAACTTGAAGAAATGTACCGTTCACTTAATTTAGTCTCTCAATCTTCCGCTGAAAGTAAAGACACCGTGAATGCATTACAGGTATTAACTGGCGACATTAGCCAGTTCATTAGTATTATTCACCAGATCTCAGAGCAAACCAATTTATTAGCCCTTAATGCAGCAATTGAAGCGGCGCGCGCAGGGGAACATGGTCGGGGTTTTGCGGTTGTCGCGGATGAAGTACGCTCTCTTGCTGGGCGAGCTAATGAGGCCGCCAGTGAGATTTCTGGCTTAGTGGAAAGAATTGAATCGAGCACCAACCTTGCGGGAGAGAATATCGAGAAAGTCTCTGTGCAGGTGGCGGATGCATCGGTGGGGGCGGCAGAAATTGTTAAGGATACGCAAGCCATATTGTCCTTGTCCTCGACAACCGTTGATGTCATTTACAAAAGTACCGTTGATATTTATGCCTCAAGTGGTATTGCCCAGTACACCAATATGTGGACAACTGCGCACTCAAAACTTATTGGGGCTAACTGTGATCACGCGCTATTACTGCTTGGCGAGCTTGAAACGACATTTGGTACGGTAGTGGCAAACCATGAGGAAACACGACAGTTGGCCAGTGTCGGCGGACCACTTGAGTATTTTTCAGTAAAAGCGAAGGCATTCCATGACGGGTTGCAGCTTATTGCTAACGATACAGTCGATGCGCTGGTGGTTGAAGAGTTAGATCGAGCGTATCAAGACTTAGTGTCCTACATCACGGCTGCGCAAATGCAGGTTAATCGTACTTATGACCGCAAGTAGTACGCAACACTGAACGAAATAAAAGTGATACGGATAAACAGAAAAAGGAGTGATAGCATCACTCCTTTTTCTCATCTTATACGTGCCGTTAGGCTAACTGTTTGTGTCTTTACGCTGAATGACTGGGCTTAACACTTAACGGTTAACAGTTAGCAATCTGCGCTGCATTCACCTGTGGCTTCAAAGATCTCTAGCTTTTCAGTATAAGGCTGCAAGTCTCCAATATGGGTTTTAACCCACTCTGGGTTGTAGTAAGTGTCGAGGTAACGTTCACCACTGTCACACAGCAAGGTTACGATAGAGCCAGTTTCACCACGTTTTTTCATTTCACACGCCAGCTGCAATGCCCCGTATAAGTTGGTGCCCGTCGATGCGCCCACTTTTCGACCCAAGATTTTTTCGAGCCAGTGAATGGTCGCAACACTCGCAGCATCTGGAATCGTGCGCATTTCATCTACCACACCAGGAATAAAACTTGGCTCTACGCGAGGTCGACCTATACCTTCAATTTTACTGCCACAATCTCTCGTAATTGTCGTATCGCCCGTTCGATAGTGGTGGTGAAATACCGAGTTTTCTGGGTCGACAACACACAATTTAGTATCGTGCTTTTGATAGCGAATAAAACGACCAATCGTTGCCGATGTTCCGCCTGTGCCAGGGCTCATGACCACCCATGTAGGAATCGGGTGATCTTCTAACTCCATTTGGCTAAAAATAGAGTTAGCAATGTTGTTATTACCACGCCAGTCAGTGGCGCGCTCAGCATACGTAAATTGGTCCATATAATGACCATTTAGTTCATCGGCAAGGCGGCGAGATTCCGCATAAATTTGGTCAGATCGATCAACAAGGTGCGCTTTACCGCCATAGAATTCAATTTGCTCAATCTTTTTGCAGGCGGTACTTTTTGGCATCACCGCAATAAATGGCAGGCCTAGTAACCTTGCAAAATAGGCTTCAGAAACGGCAGTACTGCCCGACGATGATTCAATCACCGTTGTTTCTGGACCAATCCAACCATTACAAATCGCGTATAAGAAAAGCGACCGTGCTAAGCGGTGTTTTAGCGAGCCAGTAGGGTGCGTACTTTCATCTTTGAGATACAGATCGATACCCTCAATGCTTGGCAGATCGAGTTTAATCAGATGAGTATCGGCAGAGCGTTGATAGTCAGCTTCAATTTTACGAATGGCATTGTTTATCCATTGATGATCAGTACACATAGTTAGGTTTCCTACTTGGCTATCGTCATGGTAATAATTTACCTACAAATGAAGAGAAAAACTTTGCTATATTCACTGTATAAGTGACTTTTTAGAGAAAGCTATTCTCTTTTTGAGGGTTTGATGGAAATCGACAGCATTGATAAAAAACTACTCGGCCTATTGCAGCAAGACAGTACGCTTTCGTTGCATGATTTAGCTGAGGCGGTGAATTTAACGACAACGCCGTGTTGGAAACGATTAAAGAAGCTTGAAGAGCAGGGGGTGATTAGTAAGCGAGTGGCGTTGCTTAATCCGGAGTCATTAGGGCTGTGTTTTACGGCGTTTGTACAGATTAAAACCACCAACCATTCTCACGAGTGGTATAAAACATTTGTGGACACGGTATCGCTATTTCCTGAAGTGATGGAGTTTTATCGCATGGCAGGGGAGTACGACTATATGATGAAAGTCTTGGTAAAAGACATGAAGTGTTTTGATGAGTTTTATAAAAAATTGGTCAACAGTATCGATGAATTATCGAACGTGACCTCCACCTTTGCCATGGAACCTTTAAAATACACCACGGCATTACCGATTCGCTAGTGGGCACTAGGTGGCAGTTATAAGGCTCTCAACTCTTGGATGAGAATCTTGCTTATATGGAGCAATCACTCTATAACTGAATGTCATTAAAAGCTGAGCTGTTAGAACGTAACCGTGATAATTGGGTCATCTGAATGATCTCAGAGAGCTACCTCGTGAGCGCTATGTCATGAAAGCTATGTCAGCTTGTCCACCCAGTCATCTTGTTTATAAGGAGCGTCGATATGCTGCACCAATGCTTGGTTTCCGTTAAGAAGCCGTTTATTAAAATGGTGCCAGTCCCACAACCAAGGTGTATCTCTGGGCGTGGTAAGGTGAATGATATTGCCAAAATATGCCAAGAACTTGGCGTGAGTAAGCCCTGTATTGTCACTGATCACGTTTTGATGAAGCTTGGCTTACTCGATAACCTGATGCAAGCGTTGGATGAGGCGAATATAGGCTATTCAATCTTTGATGACATTACTCCAGATCCAGATTATGAAACGGTGAGGCGTGGCGTCGTCCACTATCAGCATCATACTTGCGATGGCGTCATTGCCTTTGGTGGTGGGTCGCCAATGGATTGTGCAAAAGCCATGGCGGCGAGTGTGAAAACCAAGAAAGACGTCGCTAGGTTGCCGGGATTACTTAAAGTACATCGTCGTCTTATGCCCATTATTGCGATACCGACGACGGCAGGCACGGGTTCTGAGTGCACGGTTGCTGCGGTGGTTAGCGATATTGACGCCCGAAAAAAGCGCTCTATTACCGACCCGTTTTTGGTGCCGAAAGTCGCGATTCTGGATCCTGAATTGATGTTAGGCTTACCCGCTCAAGTGACGGCAGAAACAGGAGCCGATGCGTTAACTCATGCCATTGAATCTTATTTGAGTGGATACGCTAATTCACAAACTCGCCAATGGTCTGTGAGTGCGATAAAACGGATTTTTAGTGAGTTACCCATCGCGTATCAAGACGGTAAAAACACCCATGCTAGAGAACAAATGGCGTTAGCAAGTTTTGAAGCGGGGCTTGCGTTTACCCGTACTTACATCGGTTATGTTCATGCTATCGCTCACCAACTCGGCGCGTTTTATCATGTTCCGCACGGGAGAGCCAACGCGATAGTATTACCTCTTGTCCTCGAGATGATTCAACAAAGAGATAACGCACGACTGACACAGCTTGCGGTTGAGCTGGGCTATAAAGACAGTGTGCACGGGAGCGCATCCTCGCAGTTTACCGACGCGGTAAAAACGTTATTAGACACGATTGCGATCCCAAAAGTCGTCAAAGAATTGCAAGTAGAAGACATCCCTCGTATTGCGCAACAAGCGATAAAAGAAGCCTTTGGTGAGTATCCGGTTCCCGAGACTATGTCATTGTCGCAGTGCCAGCAGTTATTAGAAAAACTTGTCGAATTAGGAGTCGAATAATGAGCCAAGTCGAGCTTAGTGAATTACAAATGCAAGAGTGTTTTAACCAGCAAAAACGAGCATTTAAAGAATCGCCTTTTCTTAGCCGTGAATTGCGCCTGAGTAACTTATCCAAGGTAGAGCGCCTTATTCGTCAAAATCAGGCGGCGTTGTGTGAGGCCATTAGCAAGGATTTTGGGCATCGCTCTTCTACCGAAACGGCACTACTCGAATTTTTCTCTTCGATTGATGGCATTGTCGATGCCCGTAAACAACTTAAAAAGTGGATGAAGCCCAAGTCGCGTCATACCGCCATATGGTTTCAGCCAGCTAAAAACAGTGTGATTCCGCAACCTATCGGTGTTGTGGGCATTATTGTGCCATGGAATTATCCGTTGTTTCTTGCCATAGGACCAATGACGGCTGCACTGGCCGCTGGTAATCGAGTGATGGTAAAAATGTCAGAAAACTCTCAGCACCTTTGCCGCGTATTAGCGGATGTGTTTTCAACGGCGTTTACCGAAGATGAAATTTGTTTTATCGCGGAAACAGGCGAGACAGGCCAAGCGTTTTCAAAGCTAGCATTTGACCACCTTATCTTTACTGGCTCTGGGGCGACAGGTCGTAAAGTCATGGCCGCGGCGGCAGGAAATCTAACGCCAGTGACGTTAGAGTTAGGAGGGAAGTCACCAACAATTATCGCGCCAGATTACGATATTAAAAAAGCGATGAAGCGTATTTTGACTGGCAAAATGTATAACGCCGGACAAACATGTGTTGCGCCCGATTATCTATTTGTTCCTGAAGATAAGCTTGATTCAGTGATTAAGTCAGCGAAATCTATTGTGAAGAAGCGTTTCAAAACTATTGAACACCCTGACTATACGTCTGTGATTGATGATGTGTCATTCCAGCGTTTAAGCGAGACACTACGCTCGGCAAAAGAGGGCAGTGGTGAGGTTATTAACCTTATCCCAGACAGTGAGCCCGATGCGGCGAGTCGACGTTTTCCTCTTCACTTAGTGGTGACGCCTGCGGCCGATGAACATGTCATGACTCGTGAAATATTTGGGCCTATTTTGCCTATCTTAACTTACAAGACCTTGGATGACGTCTATCACTTTATTAGTCAACGAGATCGCCCATTAGCGTTGTATATTTTCTCTGATGATAAAGCGTTACAGAAATCGGCACTGGAGAACACCTTGTCAGGTGGTGTGACGGTCAATGATGTCATGCTGCATGTGGGTCAGCACGATTTACCGTTTGGTGGCGTGGGGCCAAGTGGTATGGGGCATTATCATGGACGAGAGGGTTTCAATAGCCTATCTAAGATGCGCCCTGTCATGGTGCAAGGCAAGTGGGCCGCAACCGCATTTCTTGGTGCGCCTTATTCTGGTTTTGCCCGCCGAATGGTGAATTTTCTAATCAATAGAAAGTGGGGGAAATACCCAGAGTAGTACTTTGATTATGATGGGCTTTGAGGGATTCTCACTCACCCTTTGTGTGCGTACGTTAAGTAAAACACTGTAAAGGTCCGTGAAACTTTACAGTTAGCACATAGACTCATTGTTATTGTAACAAAATGATAACAATGAGTGAGGGTGTGATGCCAAATACAACGAAACAAGCTTATTATTTTGCGTTTATACTATGCACGGTGACGCTACTGGCTGGTTGTGGTAGCGGTGATTCAGGTTCTGGCTCGACGGTGAGCAACACACCAACCAATGGAAGTGATATTACCAATCGGCTATTGAGTGAAACGAGCGCCAATTGTGAGCAATATTCAGGTGATTATTTTTCTAGTGTCGAAGACATTAAACGAAGCCTTACTTACACCGGAAGCGTTTCGTTATCATCATCAGGTGTTGAGTGCATCATAGAGTCAAACGGCATCCCTAATCACGACTTCAATGATCAGAGCGCGTCATTTGCGACCAATGTGTCGGAGCAAGCCCAGCAGTTTGAGTTTTCATCTTCCCCTTCGCATTCAGGCTCGATAACGGCGCTCAGTCTACCTGTCTCTGAGGCGGTATTACTCAACGGCGTAAAAATCGATCTTTTAGCCGCGGCCTGTTATGACGTTGGCGATGAACGTACGGGTTGCGGTCAGGATCAGATCAATAACCCATGGCGCTTCGACCCAATGTCTGAACTGAATGGTTTTGGAACCGATGAGCACCACGCCCACGTCCAACCCGACGGAACCTATCATTACCATGGCAACCCGATGGCATTGTTTGAGCAAGATTGTGCGGGTAGCGCCGCATCCCCTGTTATTGGGTTTGCTGCCGACGGCTATCCTATCTATGGCAGTTGTTATTTAGATCAAACGGACGGAACGGTGAAAAAGGCCACGTCTAGTTATCAGTTAAAGTCGGGCGTAAGACAAGATGTGGGTAGTTACAGTACACCAGTAGTGGGAGGCTCAGTCGTGAGTCAGCAGTATGATGGGCAATTTCGCGGTGATTACGAATACGTTGTCGCGTTAGGGACGTTAGATGAATGTAATGGCATGTTTGTCGACGGCCAGTATGGTTACTATGTCACCGACTCGTTTCCATGGGTATTAAACTGTTTTAAAGGGGCGGTGGATGGGTCATTTGGTGCCAGTGCAAGCATTCGCAGCCATAGGCATTAATTTCCTTATTTATAGCGAGTCTCTCTGCCCATAAAGACTAGGAGAGACTCTTTACGTTAACTATTCACTGAATCGCATCACACCTTCTTGGACTGTCGAGGCGACAAGCTCTCCCTGTCTATTGAAAATCTCACCGCGCACTAAGCCTCGCGAGTTACTCGCATTTGGGCTATCAATGGCATAAAGCAGCCATTCATCAATTTTAACCGGGCGATGAAACCACATAGAGTGATCTATCGTTGCTAGCTGAAATTTCGGCGACATAATTGAGACGCCATGTGGGTGTAACGCCGTTGTTAGGAAGCGCCAATCCGATGCGTAACCAAGTAGGTATTGATGGATAAGAGCGTTGTCTGGTACCTCTCCATTTGCACGGATCCATAAATACTGCTTCGGCTCCGCTTTTTCCGGTTTTAGCGGATTAATTACAGTGACCGGGCGCACTTCAATGGCTTCTTCACTGCAAAATACTTCGCGAATCTTTGGGGGTAAGAAGTCAGCAATGCGTGCCGCCAATTCTGACTCTGAAACATAATTTTCAGGTCCATCAACAACGGGCATTTCTGTTTGATGCTCAAACCCGGGCGCGTGCCCATGGTAACTCGCCGTGAGGTAAAAAATTGGCCGGCCATTTTGAATCGCTTTTACTCGTCTGGTACTAAAGCTCTTACCGTCACGCAGGTTTTCTACATCATAAATAATGGGTTTCTCTGCATCACCAGGGTAGAGGAAATAGCTGTGAAACGAGTGTACTGTGCGATCATCTGGCACCGTATATCGAGAAGCTGACAGCGCTTGCCCAATCACTTGACCGCCGTACACCTGTGGTAAACCCAAGTGTTGGCTTTGACCACGAAATAATCCTTCTTCTAACTTTTCTAGTTGAAGCAATTCCAGCAATTCACGTAATGGTTTACTCATAAATTCACTTATACTTTAGGTCGATAATGCAAGTGTGGGTTTTGTCAGTATATTCGTCAAGCGGCTCATGATTGCCATCGCGTAACAAAGCGTGTAGGAATGGTATGAGATTGATGCAATATACGGCTATTAGAGCGATGGTTAGGTAAATTTCTGATATCTTTAATGCAATACGCTCAAACGATTTCAAACTATTACCTCTGCAGCCAATGTTGCTGAACGAGCATCTTGAGATCATTTGGAGAAACACGTTGGAATAAAATAGCGAATATTTGCTGACTAATTAGAGAGGCTTTATGAAAAAAATTATTACCGGTTTATTGGCAGTGGCATTGGGTTTAACGCTTGCTGGCTGTCAGACTGCACCTGCAACAGATACGCCAGTCACGGCGGAGAATAGTATGACAGCAGTAAAGGGCACCATTGCTTACCGTGAAAGAATTGCATTGCCGCCAAACGCTATCGTTACGGTTAAACTTCAAGATGTGTCATTAGCCGATGCGCCAGCAACATTGATTGCAGAACAAACCTTTGAAACCGATGGAGCGCAAGTTCCGTTTGATTTTGAATTAAGCTATAACGCCGCGGATATCGATAGCCGTCATACTTATAGTGTGAGTGCACGTATTGAAGTCGACGGTAAGTTACGCTTTATTAGCGATACGTCTTACCCTGTGATCACAGACCAAAATAAAACTAATGAAGTGAATTTACTGCTTATCGGTGTGCGCGCTAAGTAGGTTTACTATCGCTATCTGGTTAGCTGATTGACCAGATAGCGAACAACATCTTCTTACTATGGCTGCCAGCCATAGGTCTTTAAACTGACTTTATTGCTTTTAGTAAAAACGATGCCTTCTTCTAGCAGCTTGGCTCGTTGCTCACTGAATTTATCCCCTGTTAGTGATATCTCTCCCTTTCCATTTATAACTCTATGCCAAGGCAGTGTACTTCCTTTTGGTAGGTCGCTCAGTGCTTTGCCAACATGTCGAGCGTAACCGGGATAGCCAGACATTTTTGCAATCTGTCCGTACGTTGTCACAGTTCCATGCGGAATTTGGTGAATCACAGCAAAGATTTGTGTTCGAAACTGTTCCATACTGAATGTAGTCCTAGTTCAATGTGCCATGGATCGGTATAGGGAGGAGCAATGGTATTTTCGGTGTTTCAATTCATAATCACAAGTGTTCTTGCTATGGTTTGCGCCAGAGCGATTAGCGTTACTGAAGGTGATATTCCCGTTTTAGCGTTGATGATTCCAGCATTATGGGTGCTTCCGCAAGGAGGGGTAGCTGGGTTGGCATTGCTCGCCGCAATGGTGGTATATGGCATCACATTACCAATGCAAACAATAGCGATGTCTATTGCCGTGTGGATTCTTCTTCCGGTATTTATGGTTGCCTCTTCTCGGCGCAGCAACATTTGGATAGTTTGCCTTGTTGGCCTGATTGTTATCACGCTTAATGTCGGAATTATGATGACTCAACTGTCTGGGAAGCTAGGGGGCACCCCAATGGTCACGTTGATTCAAGGCTTTGCGGTATTTGTGGCATGGTATGCGGCGAGCCATTGGAAAGGCAGTAATAAACACAGCTGGTGGTCACTGGCGCTGATTATTCCAATTTGGGCGGCAGGCTTACCTCATGCTGCGCTCATCGCATTGTGTTTTACCGGTATGCTTGCGTCAATGGAGAGTCTTGGCAAGCTTAAGACCTTCCGCTGGAATAAGTTGCTTTGCTGGACATTGCCTAGCGTAGGGTTTGCGGCATTAGTGATTGCTCCAGGTGTGGATGTTCCCAAGCCTGTTTTTGTTGTTTGGATATGCCTACTAGGGACGGCATGGATGACGGACTACATTTTGCGAAGTGACCATGAAAACCAAGAGCACTGATTTTTGTTAGCAAAGTGGCTCTTAGATAGGCATTGAAGTTCACTTTAATGCCTTTTTGTTTAATCTCTAGTCACTTAACGCTAACTTACACTAAAAAGTCCGCTTAGCTATTGCATTCAATGCGCCTATACCCGATAATCCTTTCCACGATTTAGCCTTAGCGCAAAATCAACAGAATCTATGGAGGCCCTGGTCCTCCCGCAACAATAGTTCGTGAACTCGGTCAGATCCGGAAGGAAGCAGCCGCAGCGGATGACTTGTGTGCCGGGATGTGGCTGGGGCTTCCACCCATTTGAAAAGCCGCTACTTGTTAGCGGCTTTTTGCATTTCAGAACCTTATCCACTGATTCCGTTTTCCTTCAAGCGAACTCACCAAGTTTGTTACTTCCTCCCCTCTGTATTGGCCCTGTTTATTTACACACTACATGTAAAAATACGTCGTATCAGAAACTATGAGTGCAACTTGCAGCATATTTGTGATGACCAAAACAATTTCGTTGTTAATACACTGATTTTATGAGTACTAGTGGTAGCATCAATTGGGCTGTTGGGCACGTGCTTTTCCTGACTATACGAGCGTGATGCAGTCTAATACATGTTATAACTCAAGGGGAAATTGTGAAACTGAAGAATATCAAAGGTGTGGCTAAGAACTTCAGCTTATCATTTTTTAGTAGCGAAAATTACATCGATGGTGGGTTTGTCCGTGATGATATCTTCAAACTAGCTAATCTTAAAGCGGGTGATTTAGTGCGAATTAGTTGGATTCCAACTAAAGATGAAGAGCTGTTTAAGCTAACGCCTAGAGTACGTAAGACGGTACTCGCTTATCGCAAGTGGCTACCTAAGTTGTGCGAATCTCACAGTTTACCTATCGAATGCTTCGAAGAATTTTATATATCGGCTTATCGTGCTGATAACCATCAGGTGTACGTCGAAGCGGTAGTTGTGGATCTAAATGGAAAAATCTATCAGCTGCCAATTTGGGTTTGAGTTATAACAAACTGTTCAAGAGTGATTCGCAACGCGTGGCATTTTTACTATGCGTTGGTTTTAGTGATTAAGGTGGCATGCAGGGGCTTCAGTATTGCGTTGCTCACACCTTAACAGGGCGTTAGCTTTCACGGTTTAGTTTATTGGTGTACGGGTTCATCGTTCTAGCTTTACACCTGTTCTTTAGTGGTAACCTCACATCTCTCGTGTGCTTTTTCTTTGCTACTGAGTTATTTACGTTTAATTGAAAATTGGCGTATGTGGTTGTTGGCTTAGTGGCAAACTTTGAGTTGCCTCTGAGTTTCGTCAACTCAGGCTACGAATTTTTGGACAGTTCAACTCTGTCCCGTCATGTTGGTCATTGGTTT
>NZ_JAKJSR010000040.1:0-31084 GCF_050337155.1 Vibrio cionasavignyae | reverse complement strand
GCTCATCATTGACGCTATCAACGGTGACATTCACCGTTTTATCAGTGGTGAACCCATTACCATCGGTCAGCGTAATAGTGAAACTGTCACTGCCGTTGAAGTTAGCCTCTGGCGTGTAGACAATGTCCTCGCCTGTGATGGCGATTGCACCATGACTCGGCGCGGTTTTCTCACTCGCCGTCACCGTGTCGCCATCCACATCACTAAAGCTAAAGCTTAAGGTTTGGTTGTTGTCTTCGTCAGTGGTAAGCGTGGAACTAATGGTGATCGTGGGCTCATCATTGACACTATCAACCGTCACATTCACCGTTTTATCGGTGGTGAAGCCATTACCATCGGTCAGCGTAATAGTGAAACTGTCACTACCGTTGAAGTTATCGTCTGGCGTATAAACAATGTCCTCGCCACTGATAGCAATCGCCCCGTGACTTGGCGCGGTTTTCTCACTCGCCGTCACCGTATCGCCATCCACATCGCTAAAGCTAAAGCTCAAAGTTTGGTTGTTGTCTTCGTCAGTGCTAAGCGTGGAACTAATGGAAATAGTTGGATCATCATTCACGCCAATCACGGTAATGGTTGCCGATAAATTCAATTCCGTATTGCTATCATCTCCTCCATTTAATTTTTGCCCGTTATCCGTTAATCCGTATACCGCGACCGTTCGAGAACCCGACGTCATGTCCTCTGCCTCGTATTTATATTGCACAGAATCAAGGAGGGTTTGATAGGCGGCCTCAGAGTCTTCTTTTTGAACCGTTACAAGCAGTAACTCTCCCACTTGTAGCACTAAATATTGGAAGCTATTGCTTTGAGTAATGCCTACCGTACCATCTACCAGTGCAATATCCTCACCATCAACAATTAGGTATTCACTGCTTCCGTTCACTACATTAGCAACACTCAATGCCAGCGCTTTAACCGATTGCCCCATTTCTACAGTGCTCAACGTAGAAGATGCATACAGTGAAACCGATGTACCATTTTCTGTGAACGTTGGATTTTGTGGTGTTAACACTAATGTTGGTTCGTCATTAACCGCTTTCACTGCTGCTGTTGAAGCCAGAGTCAAGGTGTCGTTCACATTATCATTATCACCTGTTAGAGAGCCGCTATCCGTAATCTGGGTAAGTGTAATAACGCGGTCACCTTCCGTTGGATCATCCGATGTATTGATGTATGCCAAATTATCGAGCAATAGCTGTGCTTGAGAAACAGTTCCATTAACGTTTGATAGCGTGATGGTTGCTACATTTCCCGATAGTGACACGGAATAATCGATGTTGTTGGTCGAAGTTTTTCCTGTTCGTCCATCACTTAATAGTACTTCCGTAGCATCGATGACAATCGCTTCGCTGCCAGCATCAACGACTCCTGAAACCGTAAGCGTCGCACCTGTCAGTGACTGATCGCTCTCGATCGTATCAATGACTGACGAAGAATAGAGTAAACTCGCAGATGCCCCTTCGTTATAGGTAGGATTTCGCACGTTAGCGGTAATTGTCGGCTCATCATCAACGGCGGTTATCGTTACCGATGAAGTAATAGCTAAGTTAGACTTAGTGTTCTCACTCCCCGATTCCGAAATATTAGTGAGGGATACAGTACGATTACTACTTGCATTCGGATCATGACTGTCATTCTGATAAGTAATTGAATCGACGAGCGATTGAGATTCAGCTTCGGTCAGTGACCCACTAGTTAACGTTAACGTCGCAATTTGCGACTCAACCGATACCGTATAGCTTAAGCCACTTGATGTCGTGCCGGACTGTCCCGAATCAAGAATGATACTGACCCCATCGACCGTCAACTTTTCTGCGCCACTATCGGACACATTGCTGACGGTCATCGTCAACCCATTAATGTTTTGATTCGCCTCAACGGTGCTGACACTACTACCACTAAATACTTGCGCGGCACTGCTTCCTTCTATAAACACGGGATTAAGACCAAGCGCAGTAAGTGTGGGGGCATCGTTGATTTCAGTGATTGATGCAACAACGAGATTCGATCCCGAAGTGGTTTCTAACCCATCATTAAATACAAATTTCAGAGAAACCGAACTGGCGGGATCATTGGCGCTGTTCTCATAAGTAATGTTCTGCAGCACATTATTCACAACGGCCGTACTCGCACTACTATTAAAGGTCAACGTTAGCGAGCCATTGCTATTGGCTGTTACCGTACCCACAACGACGCTATTATAGGTGAGGTCTCCTCCCTCAGTTAACGTCCCCAATAAGCCCGAATGACCAAACACATCGTTACTACTAGCACCACTACTGCGTGAAATGGTAAGAGAAGCGCCATCATAATTGCCGCTACCTGCATTAAGTGCATCTAACTCTGCGTCCGAGATCGTTACATCACTGTCAATCACCACCGCCGAGCCATCTTCGGTATACGCAGGTGTCGAATCGAGCCCTGCAAATACAGGCACAGAGTTTTGATTAATCGTGACCGTGGCACTACTGCCACTGCCTATGTTTGCAACGCCTGACGATACTGAATCAAGGCTTGCAATAATCGTTTCGCCATTGTCATCCACCGCATCATCATACACAGCGGTAACGCTAAAGGTGGCCGATGAATTACCTTGATCAACCGTAATTTGGTTAGAGCCATTCAAGCCAGTAACGGTATAATCGTCCACCAGCGTCGCGACACCGGTAAACAGAATATCAATGATCAACGCTTCAGTGGCGGTAAATGGATTACCTTTGCCATCCAGCAATGCAACCGTATAGGTCGTTGCGCCAGCATTTTCAATAATATTACTTTGAGCAACGCTAATGGAAAGCTCTGGAAGCGTAACAAAATTGTAGACGGCGTAATCCGAGATCCCAGCAAAAGCATTACCGACACCATCAATAATGGCCTCTGAATCCACCACCAGCGCATACTCAGTACCAACCAAAAAATCACTGCTAGGGTTGATGGTCAACGTGTCACCGGAGCGTGTTAGCGTCCCCCCTAATGATCCTGTCGCAGAAGCGGTATCATCAATGGTGTAGGTTTCGAAAATCGCGGAATTGGTCACGTCATAAAGTTGGATGGTTTTAGTCGCAACAAGCGCCACCGCTTCACTAAAGTCTAGCTCGAGATTATTGGCAACCGCGATTCCCTTTGCATTATCTAACGGAGTAGAGCCCGAAGCATTAAAGGTTGGGGCTGTCTTATCGAGCAATAAGGATAAAGAACTGTCCGTAGATTGATTGCCTAGCGCGTCGCTGGCGGTAATGGTCACCGTGAGACTGCTGCCTTCTTGCATATTACTTTGAAGGTTTAGCGCTGGCGTGGTGACCGAGTACGTATTATTGCCAAGATTACTAAGCGCGACATCAGTAGCAAAGTCACTATCAAGGACTGATAAATTCGCGGTGACCGTTAAGCCTGCTTCGCCCAAGCTAGCGCTAATAGTGACAGCGTCACCTGCCTTGTATTTCCCGTTATTACTGTCAGATACAGAGCTAAAACTCGGCGCAGAATTATCCAGGCTATAACTTTCATTAGCGCCTGTCGGAGTACGTACTGAAATAGCATTTCCGCCACCGTCACTCAAATTATTACTGTCAGAAAGTGCTAGCACGACGGTTCCGTTCACGACGGATAAATTGCCACCCGACACGGTAACATCAACACTGGAACCAGAGTTTTCTGACACGTTACTTATCGTTGCTGTAGTACCAGAAACAACAAAGTCACTGGTATCAATATTACTCACCGTTTCAGAAAAACTGATGGTCCACAGTAAGCTATCGGCATTCGTTGACTCAGAGTTGGGCGTTTTACGAGCAATAGAGGTTACAGTAGGGACTGTAGCATCAGTGGTATGAGTCGCTCCTGCGCTATAAGCCGGAGGTGTATTGCTGCTCTCATCAGCTATGTTGGTATTGCCGTTTAAATCAAGTCGAACGTCTCCTGCAACATTACTCACTGCCACCGTCACCGTCACACTACTACCGGAACTTGCAGACACAGCAGAGACCGACAGCCCTGCACTGACTGCACCGCCTAGTTTCGCTGTGAAATCATCTGTCGAAATATTCGCCACAGAGTCGGAAAAATTGACGATAAAGTCTATGCTCGTCGCGTTTGATGCTGGCGACCCTGAAACCGTAATGGAGGAAACATCAGGGGCAGTGTCAAGTGTTGCCAGATCAAGTTTAGTAGGTGCTGCTTGTAGGTTATTCGCATTATCTTGGGCAACAACGTACACATCGTAATTGTCACCATCATTCAAGCCACTGATAGATGCCGAGCCTACGGTACTCGTTGTGGTCATTGAGCCAGACGTTAGTGCGTTGCTTCCCGCTGCATCCTGCCCCGCTTTTACTTGACTGCTTGTAGGCGCAGAGGAAGCATCAGCGACGACAACGTAGTACGCGGTACCATCTTCATCAAGATCGACAGTGAGTGTTGAACTTGATGCCGTTGTTCCACTAAGGCCGGGAGTGCTATTTTCAAATACCGGCGCTGAACTATCGCTTACTGTTGCATCTGACACCGTAAATGATACCACGGCGATTTCCTGGAATGCGCTACTACCTATTACGCCGCCGTTACCATCTGCAGTGGTTGCCCAACTAACAACCAGTCTGTCTATATTATCCCACGCGGCATCATCATCCCACGCCCCTGAACCACGAGTAAAAACTTCTTGATCAGCTACACCTAGTTGTGTCCATGACAAAGTATCACTAATCACCTGACTACTGTCTTTAAAACCTATAACAGTAAACGATTGGTCATTACTACCCGTCGCGCCTCTTCGCCAAAGCTTCATAGCGTCAATAGAAAACGAACTGCTCCCAAGCAGCTGAAATCCACCCGTCGTATTATTAAACAACTGTCCGCCATTATCTACAGGTGCGATAGCCAAACCGCTAGCAATCTCTACCGAGTGATCGGTAAACAGGCTATTCGCCTCAGTTCCCGTCCCCCAGTCAATCGTAAGATCGATGTTAGTGGTTAAACTAACTTGCGTCGTATTATCAGCGACCACTCCCGCGGGTGGTAACTGAGAGTAGTCCAGCGTGGCCTGCGCAGCCCGCACCCCACTGGAAAAACTACTAATTAACCCCAACCCTATCACTGATGCTAGTTGTACTGTTTTTAAAACGTCCACGTTTTTATTCGCCTATCCATTTGCTTATTACGTTGTCAGCGGTGTTACAGCTCAAACTATCTAGTTCCGTGTTGGAAATGCCCCACTGACCGCCATTAGCCAATTCACTGAAAGCTGTGGGTTTAAGATATTAATTCTCGGCGTGCTCGATCCAGCATCAGCTATTACAACATCACCTCCAGCCGTTCCACCCCCAGTAACTTCTAGTCCCTTAATTTCCGTGAGAGTCGGTCTTGTCAAACTAGGTGTAAAATACATTGCTGCATTCGAGTTAGCGCCAAAGTAACTACTGGACGTTGCTTCAGCCGTACCTGCAACATTCGTTGCCACATTAAAACTGGCAGTTATCGGGATATTACCGCTTGAACTAAATGTCGCGTCGTGGTTGTGGCGTGGTAAATCACGCTCCGTTAATGTTACTTCCTCCCTTCCTTGCCCCCTACCCAGTAGGTAACGATACCCTCCAGGACGGACACCAAAACCAACAGGGCTACGACCTTGCAAATCTGGCAGCCCCATATTGACTCGACCATCTCCGCCGTAGTACGTTCCGAGAACGGCATAAAGTGCTTGGTTTTGATTTATGTCCAGTAATGCGCCTCTACACATCGCCCAACCACGAATGGTAAAGTCGCCGCCAAAAGGCATCATTGTTCCTAAAAATGGTTCCGTTGCCATCGTTATATCCTTATCACTGTGTTTGAATCACTCATCGCGAATTCAATCCGCAAGACCATTAAATTTTCTGCTAATCTCATTATCGGCAAGCCGAAGCACCCAGCTCACTACCCGCATTAATCTGCCAAAGCTGCGCAAACCGATACCCACTCATTACTCCCTGAGGCGTAGACACAATATCTATCCGTACTTGCCCATCAATAGTCTGTACAACCAGCCCTGCCGTTAAACTCACCTCAACCACCGTTCCGGCTTTAATCCCAACAAAAACACCGTCAACCGCGGTTGCCTGCAGCAATTGAAATTGCCCGTAAGCTGACTCAGTCAACGCTCCCCCATAAAGAGGGTTGCCCGCCCGTGCCATATCTACCACCATCTTGCTGCTATGCTGGAGCCAATCAATAACCAAGTCGTCACTCTCTACCCGTTTACCCTGCCATGAACTCGATACCTCTTGATGGCTTTGAGCACACCACTCAATCCTCCCCTCTCGCCAAGCATCAATAAAATCACACAGTAAATAAGGGGCAGATTGCGCGACTTTTTGGCTCACGCTAAGTAGGGTGTCAAAGGGGTGAATATTGACAATTAATTGCGCACCAATATCGCCGGTATCGTAGTCGTGATCTATTCGATGTAGGGTCAGAAGCAGTTCTTGCTCACCATTTCGTATTTGCCAATAGATCGGTGATGGGCCTCTGTAACTGGGTAAGTTGCCTGGGTGTAAGTTGAAAAACTTGTCGCCAAAATAGTGAATAGCAGTATCAGTAAATTTATGCCTGAAAAAGAAAGCCAGCCCAGCGTTGGCGCGCACACCGTCGAGCTGCGCAACCAAGTCGGCTTCGTTACCGTTTTGATATTGAATTACCGGTATACCACTCTGAGCAAGCACTTGAGTGAGTTGCGATAAATCTGGGTTGTTCTCACCGTCAGGCAGCACCACACAAGCGAGTTGTTGTCTGTGGTGCAAAGCTGCAATCATCGACATCGCCATGCTGCTGCCAGTAAATATCGCAAATTTTAGTTCCATAACCACACCTCCTATTCCGCTTGCAACGCAACAAAACCCGGCAAACCAGTCAGTTGATAATAGAACTGAACGTCGTTACCACTAAACGTCAAAAAATGTTCAGGTTGCGCAGCCCTAGGGGGAGCATCGACGTAGAATGTCATATCGGGCTTAGGATGAGTGATTCCGGAATCATACTCACTGATGAACTCATCTGAATACACTTTCAACGTCGCATAAATCGCCAAAATCCTATCTTTCATATCTTCAATGCCCGTCGGCAACGAGATACAATTTGCTCTAACCATTTTGATTTGCGAAGGAAGCATCACCTCTTCCAACGCCAGCAAGCTCGATTTACTAATTTGGAAAATTTCGCCTAGCTCGACACGATCTTGGACCACTTCTCTATCAAGGTTTGTCGAATGAGAAAATGCGGATTCCTTCCACTGCTGGTTAAACTCATTCTCTCCATGCACCATCATGGCTTGCACTGAGACTTGCTGGGGAATCAACACACCATCAACGCTCAAAAACTGAATTAAGTGCTTGGCTATGCTCAATTGCCCCTCTTTGGTAAAGCCATGCTGCATCGCTTCCAAAATTAAAAGGTCAAAGGTCTGTTCAGGCTCATAAAGCGTGGCATCAGCTTCAACAATATTTTCAATAAAACCTTGAATAGAAAGATCAGAGATCAGCTGAGTCACCGCTTGAATGGCACCGGGCTGGACGTCGACAAGAGTGATTTGGATCTGCTGTTCGGTTGCTAGATTATTGCTCTGATAATACTGAATCAATGGTAAAACCAACGGAGCAAACGGACCGCACGCTGGATAGAGAACACGGATAACAGTATCGCTTTTTAAACGAGCCTGGATTGCCTTGTCTATTCCTCTAATAAAACGATGCAGACGATAGATATCTTTAATGGTTGTGCGACAGTTTAAAGGCGACATCACATACCCTGTAGGACTAAGGTACTCATGGGTTAGGCTCTGCTGTGAAATCGCCGCCTTTGCCATCGATTGCAGCACATGGTCATACATATCTTGGAAAATTTTAGTCAGTACTTCATGCTCAGCTGTTTCTTGCTGTAGCAATGTAGCAACGACAACGTTGATGCTTTCGCATAGATTGGCACGTCGCTGACAATCCGTCAGTTTTTCTGTCGTTAACGCTTTTAGCTGTTCGCGAATGGAGTACTGCAGCAGTGGATCCACTTTTGGCTCTGCGAAGTTCACCGTTAAATCTCGCTGATTTTCAAACGTCGTTTTCTGCGATGATATGTCCAATTTCTTCACCAATGATGTCCTTATCTCTCGAAATCACTTTAAAAAAGTAGGAAGGCAAAACACTTGTTTTTCAATTGCTAGACCCTATTCTATTGTGCAATCCAATATTCAAATCAGGTACATCCCGCTACCTGAGTCACTTCATGACTTTCATCAATCTGTTTTCTCAACCACGGTGATACTTTACAGTCAATGACAAGATTCACTCTTGAATGCTCACTTTGATTAATGACTTGGTGTTCTTGGTCGGCATTGATATACCAAACCTCTCCTCTTGCCATTGGGACTCTTTGATCGCCAACTAAGAAATCAACCTCTTCAGCACCAGTAATTGGAATATGCAAACGCACCTCACCATTCTCTAGAGAAAGCCCCTTATCACGGTGAGGTAACACGACGGAATGAGAATGAAGACGCATTAATCGAACGGATTGAATGGGGACGTCGAGTCGCGCAAGCAAAGCACAAATATTCGGGCAGCCGTCCATAAAGCTACGATTTTTCCACCGACCGTTAGCCTCAATAGAAAAGCTCTGTAGAATGGGATGCGCCGACATATATTTCTCCAATACACGCAGAGGCAATACATCCCAACCTCCCACGTAAGCAGCTTGATTGACATGGCTGACCCAACCACCATTATTGAACTGCTTACACTCAGCATCTACCTGCAATGAGTTAAATCTTATTGGTAATTTTGCAAACAAAACGATAACTGCACACCCTCACTATTGACAACCCAAAAATAAGCATATAGTTGAATTGAGAGTACTCTCATATAAACTATATGCTTATACTGTTATAGCTCAGGCATCGATAAGTTCAAGTGATAAATAAGGTTAAAACATAACAAAAACGATTGCTTTTCTAGTCTTGTTGTCACTCAATCAACAGAGAAATAGAATTAGCAAAGAGAACAAAATTTAATTAAATCAGTATATTGAGATGTGAAATATGAGGAAGTTCTAAGACGGATTAAGCCGTACTATTTGTATAAATAGCACGACCTTTTAGCTTCGGTTTGATATTAGAAATCGGCTGTGACTTCGAACTCCATCGTATTTCCCGTATTTGGGTGTTGAAATTTCAAATAGCCTGCATGGAGATGTAAACGTGTATCCTTAAACCCATACAAATCATCACCGACAATTGGTGTATTGAGACCTGCTTGATGAGCACAATGCACACGTAATTGATGAGTTCGTCCTGTCTTAGGAAATAAGTGAATTTTGGTTCGGTTATCTTTTACTTCTACGACCCTAAAGGTCGTTTCCGCTGGCCTTCCATGATCATGGCACACCATTTGTCTTGGCCTATCAGCCAAATCACCTCGAAGTGGTAACGTGAGAACTCCAGCCTCCTGCTGGATCTGACCTTCAAGTAACGCGGTATAACGCTTTTCTACCCTGCGCTCAATAAATTGCTTCTGTACGTGCTTATTTGCTTCAGCAGAAAGTGTGAGCACAAGCAATCCGGATGTCGACATATCTAGGCGATGAACAATCATAGGTCCTGTAGCATGAGGGTATCTTGCTTGCATTCGAGCTTGCACCGAATCACTTATATACTTACCAGAAACGGATAAGAATTCTGCAGGCTTATTCACGACCACCAGCACATCGTCTTCATAAACAATCTCTAATGATTTATCGTATGATGGAGTCTGCTCAAGAGGACTAGGGTCAATCATTAACCCCTCCAACATATGCTGTAACACTTCAAAGCATTTACTTTGACAAACGGGGTATAAATTTTTGTGCTGGCGAATCTGATCATAAGGTGAAGCGCCCCACCAAAACTCTCCCAATGCCAATGGTGTCAAGCCTCGCTGAAATGCGGCTTGCAATAGTTTAGGCAAGTTTTGCCCACTAACATCAGAAATAGAATGTGTGTCAGCCTCCAAGGCTTTGCCACTCTGCAACCGTGGCTGATTGAACAGTTCAAAGTAACTTTTACTCTTACCCGATTGGTTTAAAAACTGGCAACACTTTTGTTTTTCAACAAGCAGTAATTGGCTAAGTTCATCAAGCTGATTTTGAGCACTCTCGATAGGCAACTGAAATTTATTCAGCAATGCTTGATGATCAAAAAGAATGGTTTCCCAGTGCTTTTTCAAAGATTTAAGCGCTCTTTTTTCACGGCTACTTTGCGCACCAAGTTCGTTAACCACACGTTGAAGCTCATCTTCATCAACCGATACGCCTAAACACTCTTCTAACTCTGCTCTCTGTTGTTTTCTCGCAACTTTCGCATAATGAATATCACGTCCCAATGTCGATATTTCTTGTTCCGATTGCATTGTTTTCGCGTACAGATCTTGTTGAATTTCCAGCCATTCTGGCGCGCTAGCTCTAGCTTCAATTTCGTGCTTTAGTGCTTGAATCTTTTCGGTTAATGTAATGACTTCGACAGAATAGTGATGCGATTGATAAATAGAATCGACCAAAAATGTTGGATAGTCGTGAGCTACTTCCTTTTCCTCGCCCTCATCACGTACCGATGACAAATAGCCAATTTCTCCGTCTAGGTTCGATACAACCAAAACCGCAAACATTTTCCCACAAGCGGTAAAATCATGCTGCCATTGGCTGTGAAATTCAAGATGATGTTGCAGTTCACTTATAGCCTTTAATGCTAGAGGGTGTGGCGAATAATAATAGGGAAACGTAAAGCGTTCTGGAGGCGTAATTTCACTAATATCCGTTAAAAATGGTGTGAAAGGTATTGCATCTGCCGCAAATCGAATCATTGTAATATATTCTCACTAATAAACCGTACTGTGCTAAAACCGTATTTTGTTAAAAAACCACAGAGTAAACGAAGCGCAGATCATAGCACAAAGCCTGGGTTGCAATCGCTATGATAAGGTATGCTTTCATACTTAACGTACGCCATTGATAAATAAACGGTCACTACATAGAAATACAAAACTAACCATTTGTGAGTTTCAAAAATTCCGCTCGTGTGATTTGATATAAACAGTGAGGTGAAAGTGCATGGTCAGTGGATAAGTGAGGATGGCTAAAAGTATGTCCCGTATTTCGCATTCCAATTTTTTGCATCACTCGCTTAGACGGCTCATTAGCAAGTGTCGTAAATGAATAAACGCACGGCAATTTAAGCGTTTCAAACGCATAAGTTAACGCCGCCATAGCAGCTTCTGGGGCGTAACCTTTTCCCCAAGCATCTGCACGCAGCCGCCAGCCTATTTCCACCATTGGGGCAAAGGGGAAGCCACTCTCGGCATTTTGAGAATGTAACCCCACAAATCCGATAAATTGCCCAGACCCCTTAAGTTCTACAGCCCAAAAGCCCCAGCCGTTATTTTCAATCAGAGCACGTGCACGATTAGCCTGAGCATGGCTTTCTTCTGTAGACAACAATGCCGGAAAGAATCGCATCACTAGAGGATCAGCTGTCATGATCGCATAAGGGTGAAGATCAGACGCTTGCCACTGACGAAGAATAAGTCGTTCTGTTTCCATCATTCATTTAACTTCTATAGTGAATCGTTCATTAGGCGCCATCCTTGCACCTAAACAGACATTTCTTCTAACCAACTTGGCGGATTATAAAAAACGCCAACAACCTCGTTCGTCTTCACTTTAGACGCCCAGATTAACGCCCTTTATGACGGCCACGGGCTGTACGAGCTTTATATGTTGATGCGGCTTTAGCTTGTGAAGCGTGAATAGATTCAACCGTCAACTGCATCGGCTCTTTAGGTTCAATGCCATTCGCGAAAGTGCGCTTACGCGGAGGAATATCATATTCATCCTCTCTTGGCTTAGGCATACGCTTAAAGCGAGACAAATAAAAGATCTCTACTTTCTCTCTTGCCCATTCTGTTTTTTTCAAATACTTCACGCTGCTCGCGATAGATGGGTTGGTGTGAAAACAGTTCATACGCATCGCTGCGTCCAAAATGTCCCACCCATAATAGTCAACAAGTTCGGTCACCATCTCCTCAAGCTTAAGACCATGGAGAGGGTTATTTTGTTGTTCTTCTAATGACATGGGAGTCCTACAGTACAATAGTAATATCAAGCGTAGTATACGATGTTAATTCGCTCCTTGATAAAAAAATTCAATGCTAGGCGCATATTTAATGGTCCCGCCCCATAAAAGCAGACTCAAAACACCTAATAGCGTAAATTTTGTACGCACAGAGCCTAACTGAAACGATAGTGTTTACTTTAAAGATGCTGTTGACCTAAGGTTTAATTACATCTACCATTAATCGTCTTTTAACGATTGGAAATTTCTGATGACCTCGACTTGCCAAACAACGCTGCAAACCGATTTTACTCCAACGGCGGAAAGAGAACAGGATGAGCAGCAGTTTGCCGCGATGTGCAAAGCACTCTCACACCCTGCAAGAATTCGAATCATCAGTATTCTGTCCATATTGGAGAAATCCGGTGGATGCTTGAACAGTGACTTAGTGTCTCAACTAGGTCTTGCCCAATCAACGGTCTCCGAGCATTTGCGGATATTGCGACTCGCGGGCTTTATCAGTGCAGAAGCCATACCACCTAAAATGTGCTACCGCATAAATAGAGATGCCTTTGCAAACTATGATGCAATGAGTAAGAACATCCTAAATTAACCCTAATGCACGGCTATAAGCCATAAACCACGACGACATTGCAATGCGTACCGGCATGTCGCCTTCTACACAGCTCAATTACAATAACTCAACCACAATAACTCAACCACAACAATCGTTATTCGACGATAAACGATAACGGAGCAAGCAATGAAACCAACAATGAGTTTTTTAGATAAGTACTTAACCGTATGGATTTTTTCTGCCATGGCCATTGGTGTTTTTCTGGGGATTCAGTTTCCTCAAATTGAACAATGGAACGAAGCAGTATCCGTAGGAAGTACCAATATTCCGTTGGCAATTGGACTCATTGTGATGATGTATCCACCGCTTGCTAAAGTCGACTACCGCTTACTTGGAGCAACCGTCAAAGACAAGCGTGCCATTACACTGTCACTTATTATGAACTGGATAGTCGGACCGATCTTGATGTTCGCACTCGCTTTAGTCTTCTTAGGCGATCACCCTGGCTATATGGTGGGCATTATATTAATCGGCCTCGCCCGTTGTGTCGCTATGGTGCTGGTTTGGAACGATATTGGTGGCGGTAATAAAGAGTATGGCGCCGCATTGGTTGCACTAAACAGCGCCTTCCAGATTGCCAGCTACAGCTTTATGGCGTGGTTGTTCATCAGTGTCCTTCCTCCCGTTTTTGGCTACGAGGGTATGGTCGTTGACATCTCGATGATTGATATCGCCCACAGCGTGCTTATTTATTTAGGCATTCCATTTGTTGCTGGTTTTTTAAGTCGTAAAATTCTGGTGTCGATGAAAGGTGAACATTGGTACAACACGGTATTTATTCCGAAGATTTCTCCTCTGACACTCATCGCGTTACTGGCAACTATTGTATTGATGTTCAGCCTGAAAGGAGAAATGATCGTCGAACTGCCAATGGATGTGGTGCGAATTGCCATTCCACTCGCCATCTATTTTGTCTCTATGTTTTTCATTAGCTTCTTCATTGGCAAAAGACTGGGCATCCCCTATGACAAAAATGCCTCTATCGCCTTTACCGCAACAGGTAATAACTTTGAGCTGGCCATCGCCGTTTCGATCGCTGTCTTCGGCATTCACTCAGACCAAGCGTTTGCGGGCGTCATTGGTCCACTGATTGAAGTGCCAGTTCTAATCTACTTAGTGAACGTTGCACTAAAAATGAAGACTAACTACGTTCAAAAGAAATCTTCCGTTCTCGATTATAAGTAGTCGGTTTATCGATTCAAAAAAGGGCAGCCTACTTAGCTGCCCTTTTCGCCCTCATTCATGCTGCGCTGTGCCGCCGAACGTTTTAATGATGGATTTGGTGAAATCGTTATTGAGTCACTTGCTGATACGCCCAATCAAGCCAAGGCAGCAACGCTTCTAAATCTCGACTCTCCACCGTGGCACCCGCCCAAATTCGCAACCCAGATGGCGCATCTTTGTATGCACCAATATCGTATCCCGCTCCTTCCTTATCTAATAATGCGACTAAAGCTTTGATTTGGGCTTCACTCGCATCCAATGTAAAGCAGACGCTTGTATTAGAACGCTGAGTTTCTTCTTGCGCCAAAAAGTGGATCCAAGACCTAGAGGCAACAAAGTTCGTTAATAGCGCTAAGTTTGCTTGCGATTTTTCAATCGCGGCGTCAACGCCACCAAGATCAGACACCCAACCTAGTGCATCAAGATAATCCGCAACACATAACATAGATGGGGTATTAATAGTGGCACCACTAAATAGGCCTTCTATGACTTTACCAGATTGGGTCATTCTAAAAATTTTAGGTAACGGCCAAGGTGGCTGATAGGACTCAAGCCGCTTTACCGCACTTGGACTCAAGACAATCACACCATGCGCGCCCTCACCACCTAACACCTTTTGCCAGCTAAACGTTGTCACATCCAACTTGTTCCACGGCATAGACATAGCAAAAACGGCAGATGTCGCATCACAAATCGTCAACCCTGCTCTCGACTCACTGATCCATTCTCCATCAGGGACTTTTACGCCCGATGTCGTACCATTCCAAGTAAAGAGCACATCATTATCTGGATTAGCTTGCGATAAATCTGGCAGCTGACCATAGTCTGCCGAATAGGAATTCACGTCGCTAAGTTTGAGCTGTTTCACGATATCATTATACCAACCTGCGCCAAACGACTCCCAATGAAAGACATCGACAGCGCGTTGCCCCAACATCGACCACATGACCATTTCCATAGCACCCGTATCCGATGCTGGAACAATACCCACACGGTAGTCATCTGGAATACCAAGGATAGATTTGGTTTGTTGAATTGCCTCTGAAAGCGCAGCCTTTCCTACTGAAGAGCGATGAGAACGGCCTAATGTTGAGAGGTTGAGGTTGTTAATATCGTAACCTGGACGTTTCGCGCATGGTCCAGAAGAGAAATTAGGGTTGTTGGGTAACACTTGAGGTTTCATAAGCCTCCCTGCTTGTGAACACATAAATTAGGTTAGCATTTTCTCTCAATTGAATAATTAATCAACCATGAAACAGCGACTCAGACAAAAAAGGGTAACACCAAACGGTATTACCCTTAATCAATCTTAGTTTGCTCCGACTCTAACCAATATTAAACTTAACCAACAACGCTCACGGCTGCCTGCATAATAATGCCACAGATATACGCTCCGTACGTGCCAAGCGCGTAACCGAGTACTGCCATCAAAATGCCGACTGGCGCTAGAGCTGGGTGGAACGCTGCAGCAACAACTGGCGCAGAAGCCGCACCACCAACGTTAGCTTGGCTGCCCACAGCCATAAAGAACAGCGGAGCTCGAATTAATTTAGCCACAACTATCATCAGTACCGCATGAATAGTTAACCAAGTAATACCAATAAAGAAGTAACCTGGATTATCCAGTATTGCGGTGACATCCATTTGCATACCAATGGTTGCCACTAGAATGTAAATGAAAGCCGAACCAATTTTTGACGCACCTGCATGCTCTAAAGTACGCGCACTTTTGAAGGTTGACGCAATTAGTGCAAACGTAGTCACTAATACAATTAACCAGAAGAAACCTGACGTTAAGCTGTATTTCGCCAACTCCGGTGCATTAGTCTCAATCCATGGTGCAATTAAGTCGGCAAAGAAATGTGCTAACCCTGTAAGACCAAAAGCAATCGCCACAACTTTCATCATGTCAGTGGTCGTAATCGGTCTCGCATTTTCTTTTTCATAATGCGCGACGGTTTCTTTAAGCTCATCAATTGAAGAAGTGTCCGCTTTTAACCAAGCGTCTACTTTCTTTTGGCGGCCTGCCATTATCAGTAAGACTGCCATCCAAATATTAGCGCAGATAACATCAACCGTAATCATCGCTGAAAACAGCTTGTCGTCAACCTCGAATACCTCTTTCATCGCAGCTTGGTTTGCACCGCCGCCAATCCAAGAACCCGCAACCGTCGTTAGACCACGCCATACATCGCCCGCGACTAAATCTGGGTTCACAGCATTAATGATCAGCAACGCAATTGGGCCACCAATGATGATACCGAGTGTACCGGTTAAAAACATAATGATGGCTTTTGAACCCAAACCGAAGATTTTTCTTAAGTCCGCGGAGACAATCAGTAATACCAGTGCGCCAGGAAGAAGGTAGCGACTCGCGACAAAATATAAGTTTGAACTTGAACCGTCGATGACACCTGTCGTATTCAACAGTGATGGGACGAAGTAGCAAAGCAATAAGCCAGGAACAAAAGTATAGAATTTTTTCCAAAACGGATTCTGGCTGCTTTCTGTAATGAATACCCCACCCAAGATTAAGGCAAGCATACCCATTATTACTGCATCATTTGTGACCATTGTTATAGATCTCCATCTGTTATGTTCTTGCGAACATCGTTTATCAACTGGCCGGAGACTATACATGCAAGGTGAATGTGCTACAAATTGTAACAAATGGCTTCAAAAAAAATGCTTGCCAGAGACTACATAACAGCAACAAATAAGTATATACATTGCTTCTCGTTACCTACTCGAGCTTTCGATAGTGAATAACTCTAACATAAAGCGACAGATAATCAGTACGTTAACTGAATGGAATAACAAATACAATTGCATTAATATTCGTAAAATTTGGTTTTAATGCAAATGTAAGCATTGAGTACTATTGGCATAAAAACAGCTCAAGATGATTAATTATTGACCACTTTTTTGATGACATTAATTTGACGCCCATCACATAAATATAAGTATTTACGTACAAAAATTGACAGAAAAACCTAAAAAGTAGTGGTTCTACCAACAATTCAACGCAAACTAAGCACGTTTTTGACCCTGAGTTGACGAGCTTAAAGCGACCTTCTCAAATTAGTGGCTGTTTTTTCTTCTTTCGCCCCCCCTACTGAATCAATCCAGCAACCACCAGTCCCATATACTATTCCTATCAAAGTGCGGCCTGCAGCGTTCACTACACTCTCCCCCATTCCTCGTCATCCTCCTTTCGCTTTATCACTTTCATTGCGTTCATACATCAAGCTAATAAATAAGCCCTACTCGGGACGTGTTTTTACTCAATGATGCCAATTACTGGATATTTATACAGCGCCACTATATACTGATTGTACATACAGTATTTAGCGAGGTGTTGTTATGTTGCAAGAAAGACTAGATCGAATCAATGAACTGCGTAAACAAGCAATGGCTGACCCTAGTTTTGTTCAGTCCGCTGAAGCGCATAGACAAGCCATCCTCTCAGAATATCAAGGTCATCACAGTCAATCATCGCGAAAGCCCAAAACACTATCAGAACTGTACAGCCGTTATAACGATAACATTTAGTCAGCTAGGGTCGATTTGATCTAAATAGAAGCTCTGTTGGGACATGAAAAATCGAGGATATAGAGAAGTAGAAAAGTAGAAAAGTAGAAAAGTAGAAAAGTAGAAAAACGTAGATACCGCAGAGCATGACAGTAGATACCAGTGTATTCCATACAACGTGCACCAAATACTTAGAATGATGAATACTTGAGTTAATTAAATTAGTGGCGAGATCGTAACTGGGGCTATCAACCCACTTACACTGAGCAGTCTATGTAAGTGGGTACTTGTAATCTAAACTGCTTGATTAAAGTCTGAATCCTTACATGCTAGGGCATCTGCTCTTTACGCTCAACCTGGCATTCGTAAGATCCCATTTCAAATTCGCGACATATCCACGGTCGATTTTCATAGATCGTGCACATGTAAGTCTCACGATCCAGCGCTGAACACCAACCGTCACCTAACCGTAACATCGTTTCTGCGCCCCATTGGTCATAAGCGATATGCTCTTCGGGAACACCAGTATCAGTAATTATCATCACTTCCAAGCGGCAACAACAAGCGTGACAGTTTGAACAAGTGACTTCCGATTCTTCTGTGATGTTCTGAATTTGAATGGTCATAAATTCTGCAATCAATAATTCTGCAATCAATAGTGATGGCGCATAATACCTCAAACTTTGCCTTTTCGGTATTTGCGATTACTTCACGCTAATGTAATTCTCCTTTTCCCTACATTATTCCCTCTTTATATACTCGTTTTTACTGTGACACTAAACCGAGGGTACTACTCAATAATTTGATAGTGCCTTGCTACATTGACGGTCACTTTCCCCCACTCAGAAGCTTTAACTCGAGCTTGATGGTGTTCAAATGCAGATCGATCAACGAACTCTTCATAAACATTAAAGCGAGTTTGGTCGTTCACATCCGGCTCTACTTCAAAAACTAAGCAACCTTCCTCTTTAAGCGTTAATGTCTTATGAATCACTAATGCCTCTAGCACCTCTTTTCGCGCTTCAGTTGGTACTACGATGTAGCCCTTTAGTATCACTTTCGACATATCTATCCTTGTTATCTTCTTTATCTATTTCCTGATGCTGCCATCATAAAGCAATTGGCAATGAGTCTTGTACATTTCATAAAGCACCTACGCTTTCATGCTCAATAGCATCGCTTGTCTCGCATTGTTACTTTATCAATGGCTAGATATCGGTATAATCGCCGCCCTAGTGATATCACTCCCCATTTGTAAGCGAGTCTCCAATGTCAAAGTTGTTTTTTAAAGGTCGAATAGATACCAGACACAATCATGTTATGTCTGGCTACAACGTAAATCGTGACGTAAAAGCAGGCACTGAGGAAGCACCAATCTCAATCGTGGTGAATACTACAGAGCGTCAAGCGGAAATTGAACTGCAACTTGCAAAAGCAGAGATTGTCGCCAACATCACCCTTGATGCAGCTGCTGAAGAAAACATCGTTGAGCTTGAAACATTGCTTAATAAACCAAAAACCACCACGTTTGAGAAAACACCGAACCGTAATGACCCGTGTTTGTGCGGCAGCGGGAAAAAATATAAGAAGTGTTGTGCGTAACAACTGACCATTCGTATCATGGGCACAGCCCATGATTTACCTTTCGCTTAAACACCTCTTAGATCTCTGGCTATTTAAGCGAAAGCATCAAAACGCTATTACCGATAAAGGGTTACCGGTCTTTATTGCTGCCCAGTAAGTTGCAATAAATCCCATTTATTGCCATAAAGGTCCTCAAAAACGACAACCACACCGTACTCTTCTTCACGCGGTTCTTCATTAAAAACAACACCGTTTCGTTTCATCAACTCATAATCTCGCCAAAAGTCATTCGTTTGTAAAAATAAAAACACACGACCGCCACTTTGATTCCCTATAGCCTGACGCTGAGACTCACCCCTCGCTTGTGCAAGTAGCAAATTTGTACCGTTGGAGTTAGGAGGTGAAATTTGTACCCAACGCTTTCCATCCCCTAAATCCGTATCTTCAACTAACGTAAATTGTAATTTTTGGGTATAAAACTCAATTGCATCGTCATAGCTTTCCACCACCAATGCCACATTACCAATACTTTGTTTAATAGACGATGTCATTTTTCGATCCTAGATTAAAAATACCTGTTGCTAATTCACCCATAAACTAAGTAAAGGCCAGCACTTCAGCCACCCTCTCTTGAAGGCAAGGTAGGACCCGTTCTTGAAACCATGGGTTACGCTTCAACCATCGATTATTCCTTGGACTTGGATGAGGCAATGGCAGTACATCTGGCCAATAGTCTTGCCAGTTGCTAACGACTTCCGTCAAATTCTTGCGCTGCTGAGGGAGGTGATACGCCATCGCATATTGGCCAATCACCAGAGTCAATTCAACATTAGATAATGACGCCAACACTGACTCGCGCCACGTTGCAGCGCAAACGGGTTTGGGCGGTAAATCCCCCGTTTTCCCTGTCCCAGGGTAGCAAAACCCCATGGGGACAATGGCAAAGTAATCAGGATTGTAAAAGGTCTGTTTCGAAACGCCTAACCACTCCCTTAATCGCTCGCCGCTCGGGTCATTAAATGGAATTCCAGATTCATGCACGCGTTTCCCTGGCGCTTGGCCCGCTATAAGTATGCGAGACTTACCGCTCATTTGAATAATAGGGTTTGGGCCTAACGGCAACGAGTCAGCGCAAATCGTACATTGCTGAATATTCTTAATCAGTATTTCGTTTGAACTCATGATATCTCTCCAGCCTATAAGCAACAATATTATCACGCTACAATGGCGGAAAACATGATGGCAGAAAACCTGGATTCAAGGTCTATTTAGTACCTGCCCATACTGCTCGGCTTAACCCATACACGGCATGATCAATAACTCGACCGTTTAAATTTTCACTACGAGTTATTGTTCCTTCATGATTGAAACCAAGACGCTCGGCTACGCGTCGACTGGCATGGTTGTCTACAGCTGCCGAAATCTCTACTTTTTCCATACCAAGCTCTACAAAGGCTACGTTGATCAGCTTGGCAACTGATTTTGTGACAATACCCTTACCTTGATAGTCAGCACTGATCCAATAACCAATTTCGACCTTTTGTAAGCTAGGGTTGATAGTATTGAAGCTAATATTACCGACTACACGATCTTGCCAAACCATCGCGCAGGTCATGGACTTCCCGTCGGCGTAATCGTGCAATGCACGCTGAATAAAGCCTAAAAAGAACGCCTCATCATGACCAAGCATTGGCCACGCTAACCATTGAGATAAATACTCACGCTCTCGCGCGACAATATCCAAATACGATTGAGCAAACTTAGGTTGAACCAACGCAAGTACCAACCCTTTCTCAACGTCCATTGCAAACATATTTTCTCCTATAAAAAACCTTGCACTTACTAAATGCGACTACTTTGCTGAATGAGGATACGCGTGACCATCAGATTGCGCCGTTGAGGCCGTCGAAGCATGACGGTGCACCCACACCCACCTGCTGGTCTTTTTAAGCATAATGCTCCATCGAATTGGTACCGAAAACTCCAGCTCACCTTTGCTGAGATGAAGCGTTAAACATTGCGCGACAACAGCATGATCGTTGGATATCACCACATCAGACCAACCCCACTCAAACTGAGTCGCGCTCGCTTCAAAGAAATTTCTTAAAAAAAGATCTTTAACCTCATTTTGCCCACAGCAAAGTTCATCATTGCCTGTTCCAATTACGGATACGCTATTTGTCGAATCAAACACCTGCATCAAGGCATGAATGTCTTTCGCACAATACGCGTGTGCATACTGATCTAGCGTCGCCACAATTTGTTCATAGTCGTTCATCACGTTCTCCTTGGTTAGAGAAAGTGTAGACGATGTCATTTATAGACCAAGACCGCCGCAACTTTAGGCTGTCGAAGTGTTTACTGCTCGTTTCTTTAGTCCCATCACATAAAAACCTACCACGGCTAGCAGTGCCACTAGAATCACCCCATACCAAGTCACATCATAACCAAACTCATCTATAGAATAGCCGACCAAAATAAAGCTTGGCATCAACAACACACTGCGTAGCGTCATTAATACGCCTTGAATGCGCCCTCGATGGCTGACAGGGGAATGATTAGCTAAATACACGCCTTCCTTTGTCAATAGCAACACTTCACCAGCCGATAGAAAAAACCAAGCGATAAAAATGATTGGGATAGCAGATGTTGCCATAATTAGCGCATAGCCAAATGCGAACATAATCCCTGCATAGACCAAACTCATTGTTTCTGTTTTTGTCGACGTAAGCGTTATTAACCACGGCGTCAAAATGACGACTAGCACACAAGCCAGTGTCATTAATTGTCCAAATAAAACTGGCCCATCAGAACCGTAGAGGTCACTCAAATAAAGTGGGCTCGTCATCGTCATTTGATTTAACGCAAACCACAGCAACCCACATAAAAAAGTAAACACAATCAAGCGCGGACGATCTTTTAGTACCGCCCAAACGCTCCCTTGTACAGGTTTTTCAAGATCACTATCGCCAGTTTCATGCCCAGCTTGAGGCAACTTAACCAGCACTGCTACAACAGTTATACCGAGAAAAGTCGCAATACCGTTACCCCAATAAATCCAATGCGTGTGTGTCCAGAAAAGATACCCCGCAATTATCGGTCCAACGGCGGAGCCTAAATTATAAGTCAAATAACTCAGTGATATGACGGCGTCTCTATTGGTGGGGGAAGAGAGATCCGCTACTAGTGCATTACTCGCAGGGAGAGCGATACCAATACAAAAATACGCCATAAACAGCAACGCGGGAACCAAGGTCGCAGACTCAGGATAAAAACCACATACCATGAGAAATAACGACCCAACGCATTCACCGGCAACCATTACCCGCTTGTGACCGAAATGATCAGAGAGTTTTCCACCAACAAATCCACCAGCCAAAAAAGCTGCGGTCACCAGCATTGCCAAGGAGCCAGCGACGGTTGCGCTGTAACCCAGTTTCTCAGTAAGCAGCAGTACCAAAAATGGGATAATAAAATTTCCCATCCCCAAGACCATTCTCGCGAGTGCAACATAATATATAGACTGAGGTAACCCTGAGTACATTAATATGGATTTTTTTAATTTGAGAAACATAACACCCTAACCGTCCCTAGCATATTAACTGCTCCTTACACACAGTACCCATCGATTCTAGCAAATCAAATTATTACTTTTTCATCAGGTTTATTGTGGCACTGGATACACTATTAACGCGAAAATTTTAATATAAAACACAAAATAGCAATGGAAATACACCAGCAATAAAGAACTTTGTGCTTAACGTCGAACGCTCTAATTTAGTGACAACGTAGGACTTAGGCTCTGTATTTTCAATTAGACTGCTAGCTGCAGCCCCAGCTACATTGCCGGGGTTACTGTAACCTACATTATGACCAGAGAAAGAAAACAATGCGCCAAGCCCAAACAAAACCAACATAGCATAAAACGCATAATCACTAGCATAATTAAGCTTGATTAAACCCGTTATAAGCTGACACAAGGCGACAAATGTTAATGAAGCAACATTCGATAACACTATAAAAGCGAGAACTTTGAACATATTGACCCCTACTAGATTTGTTAGGCTGCCTCTGTACACACTTGTCTATTCTTTAACATGCAAAGTTGTCACCAAATATCTAACGCCACCAACTTTTTCAAGGTGAAAAATTAGGCAAATTTATCAAGATCAATCTGGTATTTCTGCAATACTTCTTGCATTTGTAGCTTCTTCTGCCCCGCAGAAACAGCCATGACTTTTGCGGTCACATCTGATATTTCACCTTTGGTTATTCCTGCTTTTTTAGCTTCAAGTAAATAGTAACGAGTACAACGCAAGCAGTTCATCGCCATTGCAGCAGATAAGCCTACCAATAGCTCTGTCTTGGTATCTAAATGATCATTATTATGAGTAGAACGATAGAATTCCCCATAAGCGTCTTGGTGCTTTCCTAGCATATAGTCTCCCTATTCAATCCTGAAAATCAGGATTGCTAATTAATATCATACTGAATAATGAAGTTAATAAAAAAATAAAATTAGGCGTTCCACCCTATCACCTCTTAACTTCTTTCACTTTCGCGCTAACTTGAGCTAACTCGCACTTTTGGACATAACGACACTTTCCAAGACAATGATATGCGGTCTCGACCACTTTGACTTTTTTAGATACCTTACATTTGGTTAAACTTATGTTTCACATTTAACAGATGCGCAACCAACACAAACCCTCTACTGTTAATAGTACGTTAATGACACAGAGTGGAAAATGATGAAGGTACTTATTCAATATACTCAGCCGGGTAAATATAAAGATCAGGCATGGGAAGCGTTAACACTGAGAACAAAAGGAAAAATCCAAGCGGTGACACCATCATACGCCGCGCAATTAATTGAACAGAACAAAGCCAGTCTCGTCATTTCTGAAGACGAACAAATCATCGTTCACGTCTAGCATTCAATAAAAAGAGCTCACCGATTAGAGCTCTTTCTTGCGTATCTGTCACGCCGTAACAGCAATCAGCCTGCCGTTGTAGAGTTAGCATTATTCAAACGCGCATCTATAACCACCCGCTCATTCCGGCGAAGTGTTGAGCGCTTTGATTAATCTTGCTGGCGTTCCACCAAACAAAGAGTCTGGAGCGACATCTTTGGTGACTACTGAACCAGCCGCAACCACTGAGCGGGCACCAATGGTGACACCTTGGCAAATAACAACATTTCCACCAATCCAAACATCATCTTCGACAGTAATTGGGAGGCATTGCACTTCCCACTTTCTACGATGACGATAATCAAGAGAATGCGTCGGCGTGTAAAACTGGGTGTTTGGGCCAATAAGAACATTATTACCAATACTAATAGGCGCGTTGTCCAACATTGTCACGCCCATATTTATGTACGTATCTTTTCCGATTGAAATAGTTTTGCCGTATTCACAGGAAAATGGTGGGCAAACAACACTATTCTCACCAAGTTGCTTTAATAACTGATTGACGTATGGCCTCGCCGCCTCAAACTGCCGTTGATTGATATTTTGTAGTAGGTCAAATGCTTGTTTTCTGAGGATGTCAAACTCTGGACTATATGCGTCATACTCAATACCAAGGCACATTTTTTCAAATTCATTCATATTATTACTACCGCATCTGCTATCGACACTTCAATATAGCGAATTTGTATCTACACACCTTGAGGTAGCTCACTTACCACCACGAATTAACATCAGACTGACACTTGCTTAAGCAACCCGACGTGTAGGCGGATTGTTTTCAACATCAAAACACCATGGCATGATCCACCAAGAATCGGCCATCTTGATACACTAATACAATCTCTGCGACATACTCTCCCTCGACCTTCGAGCAATACTGTTTCCAAACAATTGCCGCTGAGTCCGGTCGCTTAAAGACGGCAACCAACTCCCGATTTTCCCACGTTCCCTTCTCTGCCTGATACTTTTCACATACCATTTTTAAATGTTGCTCGGTGACAATCGCTTTCGCTCTTGCGGTAAAATCTTGAACATGTTTCGCATGGTCGATCTCTGTCGACGCTTGCATCAAATTATCCATAATAGGAGTCGCAACAGCCAATATTTCTTGTTCTTGCATTTCCATGAAGTTCATATGGACACCTTCTTAACTGGAGTTAGATTAAAACCAGCTATACGAAATAAAGCGTGCTGTTTGCCATTTCACTTCACTAGTTATTCTTGTTGGTTACATTACCGCTTTCTCTGTATTTAAAAAAGAAGGATACTCGATAACTAATGCTCGCTTCCTGCGTATACCCACATAGGCTCTGTTTTCCCTGCTCTTTCAAAACCTAACGCGGTATAGAAGTCGACCGCCTCTCCATCCGCTGTCAACATTTGTTGATGGAAATCTTTGTACTTACTTTGCATCAACTCCATCATCCTTCTTCCTACCCCTAAGCCTTGAAAGCTTGGAGAAACAAGCATATGAGGATAATAGACAACTAAATAGCCATCAGAGATGGCATTACCGATGCCAATAAGTTGCTCACCAAAACGCGCAGTCACTAACGTGTCTGAATTTAATAAAGCCGGCATCAACCGCTCTGGTACATCTGCGGATGACCAGCCATTGGCACGATATAGTTCAACAACTTCTGCTTCATTTATGTGTTTACTAATTTGTACTAAAACATCCATATTCCCTTTAGCGTTCCCTTTTCTAACCAACTATACAGACAGATTTTTCATCTTATATGGAACGTATCAGGTATAACTAGCTAAGTTTATTCTTTGCGAAGCACTGCTCGCTTTTTCTTTTTGGCGTTGTTTCTGTGCTTCTCATTCAAATGGGCTCACTTATTTTAGTTTATTCGCTGACTTAGCCACCTTATTAAACCAAGCTCTTTTACTATTGCTAGTAGAGTGAATCACTGGACCAAGGTAAATTGAAGAAATGTTTTTAATTCCAGAGAAATCCAAAATTGAATGTTTAAGGTGTTTGTAAATTACGTTGCCCTTAACGTATTTGTACCAAATTGGAGGACTATCAAGAGTAATAATGAGTTCAGAAGTACGCCCACCTAATAGTTTCTTTGGCATTGACTGACCTTCGACGTATTGGAATGCAAAACCTGGCAAAAATGCTCGATCAATCGCGCCTTTCAATTTTGCTGGTACCGTTCCCCACCAAACAGGACTAACGATCACAATATGCTCCGCCCACTTGATCTTGCTCTGAAACTCCACCAAATCTGGCTCTAAAGCAACGACACGATCATAACCATCTCTTAAATTCAGGTCAAAGTTCAAATCTCCAATATCGATTTGCTTCACTTCATGCCGAACTGCTACTGCCGCCACATACTCTTCTGCCAGAGACTTACACAAACTCGCGCGTTTTGGATTGGCGTTAATGACTAGAACATTTTTCATACACTTCCCTATAGAAATTAATTAGAAAGTGCAGTGTAAACTCTAACCTAAAGGTCAGAGTCAAGCCCTTGTAGACATCTATTGATGGACATTCGATAATTTTCAATACGCTGTTTTTTAATTTTCAATTCTGTGATTTCTTTCTCTACCATATCCTGCTTTTTAATTAAGAAATCACTGACTGACTGCCAATCAAAGTCCTCTTGTTCAGTTTTCAACGCTACCAAGTCAGAAAGTAACAGGCCGAGAGATTGAGCCTCTTTAATTATCTTAATCAGACTTATGTTCTGTCGACTATACACTCGATACTTCCCAGCTCTTGAAACACTCAATAACCCGAGAGACTCGTAGAGTCTAATTGCTCTTTGAGTGGCGCCTGATAGCCTAGATGCTTCGCTAATAAACACTGCAATGTCCTTATAATAATATTTATATCAACCGCGTTAGTTAGATATTCACCTGCGCGCAACTTAACGGGTTAGCAATGAGCTCTTATACTGCATGTGCACAAAATGCTTATCTGATTGTGTGACTTGAAAGCCATGACGATCATATAGCCTATGAGCTCGATTACCTTTTAGATAGCGCAGTGATACTGTTTTACCGGCAGCTTTAGCAAGGCAACGTTTCAAAATGGTGCTACCAATCCCGCATCCTTGGACGTGTGGCAATAGAAAGAAGCGTCCAAAGTAGTAACCATCCTCATCAGGCATAAATAAATAGCTCCCGACCTTTTGGTCATTACACAAGACAATGACTGGTTTAGCCTCATTCCACTCTTGTTCGTGGAATCTCCGCTGTGTTTTTTCATTCCACCCAAACACTCGACAAACAGCGTCGTACTCTGCCGCTTTCTTTAAGGCATATAAAAACTCAAAGTCTTCGTCAGATGCCAACTGTTCCTTGTATTTCATGCACTACCGATTAACTGTTCTGAAAGGGAATTGACGTGTTGCCAGCTTTGCTTAAAATCTGCCGCAAAGTTTATTGTGGGTTCAAATTCCACCACTAACCACCGTAACTTCTTTAGTTTATCAAGATGACTAAACAACTCAGGTAGACAAACGTCTCCACGACCCAGGGCGACAGATTTATTCTTGCTAAAATCTCTTAGGTGAAGGTGTGACGCTCTATCACCATGCACTTTAAGAAAACCAATAACATCAATTTTAGCTAAGTGAAGCCACCCCACATCCACACATAAATCGATCTGTTCAACGTTCAGCTCACGCTCTAGTACTGAAAATAACCAATTCGCGTCACCACTCTTTAATAAAAACTCAAAGTCGTGATTATGATAGTGAATTTTGATACCTTCTTGTGCATAGAACTCGGAAGCACTATTCAGCAGGTCACACGTTGCTTTATAGTTCTCAATACTTCTATCATGCCAGCCTATCGGCCCGGACACACACAAATCACGACAATTATGACGATGTAAATAATCTAGTATTTCCCCATGACGATACAGCCGCTCAGGTGCAATATGCAACGCAGAGCAATGTAGTCCTAACTCTTGCAGCGGTGTTGCAGCTTCTAATAGGAAAGGCATCTCGACCCCGTGAAACCCTGTTTCAGAGAGAAATTTCAAAATCTTGTTAAGATCTCGTCTCAACACGGCTTCATGAACACCAAATAGTTGTGCGGATAAATACATTCCCACTCCCATTACGTATAGACTTGGCGATCATGGTGAACAGCTAGCGACCATATTAGATTCGGCTACAACCACCGCCTGAGTAAAAGGTGATATTCCAACAGCTACCTTTGGATATGTAACTCAGTTTTTATGAAAAGCACGAGGAGGTTCGCGATTTATTAACTAAATCAATTACATCGGTAGACCGTATTACTATTAGTTCCAGAACAGCAAAATCATAGATGGCCTATCTCGGTCATCTATGACATTCACCAGAACGCTCAGCACTGTCGAAATACGTCATATTTCGCATGACGATTAATACACTACTGTGAGCGTACCAACGCTTTCCAATAATCATAGAGACCATCAATATTAGAAGAACACATTAAACTCATTGCCCCCTTAATTTGCTCGTCATTCCACTCCCACCACTTCATCTCTAACAACTGTGATATCTCAGTTTCGGTGAACCTATAACGTATATGCTTTGCTGGATTTGAACCGACTATTGAATATGGTGCAACATCTTTCGTCACGACGGCACGACTTGCTATAATTGCCCCGTCTCCAACAGTGACACCACTCATAATCATGGCTTCAGTCCCTATCCAAACATCATTGCCAATAACCGTATCACCGGAGCGCTCAAATCCATCTTTGGCATCGGCGAAGAGTTCATTGTCTTGATAAAAAAACGGAAACGTACTCACCCAGTTATTTTGATGTCCTTGATTTCCAGCCATCATAAACACTGCACCAGAACCAATTGAGCAGTAACTACCAATAATTAACTTATCAACATCAGACCTATCTGGAAGCAAATAACGAGCACAGTCGTCGAAGCTATGATTATGATAATAACCAGAATAGTAACTATGCTCACCCACGATAATATTCGGATTCGTCACTTGTTCTTTAAGAGACTTACCTATAAAAGGACTTTCAAAATAATTATTCAACTACATTTCTCTCGACAACTTGTTACGCTTTACCAAGTGACACTGACGACCAATTCAGCCAAGCGCCAACAACTTCAACTTTAGACCACTACCACAAGCATATAACTTGCAACCATGAAATTTAACTTTTTAATCACCGCCACATATATAGTGTTGTTACTTGCGGATCAGTCACTACACTGACATATATTAACTCTTAACTATCAGAGCAGTACCACACGAAGCCAAAATACTACCGGAAAGTCTATGTAGCCACCGTTTTGATTGTTTTCCCTCAAGCAGCTTACCAGCCTTAGACGCCATTATTGCATAGCTACATAGAACGCCTCCAACAGATAGCGTCGATATCGAAATAATTAGAAAAGCATCAAGTACATCAATAGATTTTAAATCGATAAATGCCGGGAAGAACCCCATATAAAACAAGATTGCTTTTGGGTTAGAAAGCGTCATTAATAAACCAACTAGAATGCTTGAGCCACTGTTAGAAGTTGCTTTAACATCCGAGCTACTGGTGTCCGACCATGTTACGTATGCGAGCCAAAAAAGGTATATAGCACCGACATATTTCAGTACTATCGCAAATTCGCCAAGCAAGCTAGACACAACAGATAACCCCGTAAGCGCAAGAAAAATAAACACATAATCTGCTAACAGCACACCAAGAACAACCAAAAACCCTTGCTTCCAACCGTATGATGCTGAACGAGAGGCCACTGCGAATACACTGGGTCCTGGTATTGCCGCAGATAAAATCATTGCAATAAATAAAGTAATCATTGCTGTTATAGTCATCAGTCCCTCCATAGACCTAATCAACTTAAATGGTGAGTGGTACCCTGCCAAACTTGGTTTGACCACGGTAAACGCACGAACCAACACCCTAACTTACTTGACTAACAGCTACCCTAAACCATTAAAAAAAATAGTAGTAGTGGCCAGTATAAGAAAGACCGTTATGATACTCAATTCTATGCTAAGAAACGATCTTGTGGGGCGGGAATGGCGCCAATAATCAACTATTGACGCCTTAATATCTTGTTATGCGGAATTGAACTCAGTAGCTTACCTAACAGTCTAAGCCATAAACCATATGTACTAACCGTTAACTACATTCAGCTCTTCTGTGTGGTGCCAAAGGAAGCCTTTTAATTCCTTTCCATTTTTTGGTTCCATCCAGTGTTTTGTCTGCGGTGGAATCGTAACAACATCTCCAGGGCCAACTGAAACTACATTATCCCCTGAGTATATAGTGCCTTCCCCTTCCATAACAACGAACGACTCATGTTCTTTATGTTGATGTTCATTGCCGTCATTTTCAAATGTTAGAATTTCAATTTTTGGCTTTTCATTGAGGCTGAATAACACATCTTTGAATCCGAATGATGTTTTTTTCATGTCACGTCTCCTTAGCTTGATATCAATTCAAGTGGAGCCTAACACTTGCAAAAAATGAAGTATATTTGTTACCTACAGACACCTTAAGATGCTTACACTCGCTTACAATGGATGTGAATTTAGGAAATTCACATAACGCCAACTTAGGTGCAGCTAACCGTCACTCTTAAGTGATTTTTTAGCTATATTCTGCATAATACTCTTCAATTTCATTCACTAAATTGGTTAACTCTTTTAACCCTTGGCGCTCATCAGGAGGAAGATGGATGTATATGTAGGATTTGGTGGTACATTCCTACTCCAAAGCCGACCAATCACTTTATAAACAGAAGCAAAACGCATAGTAAAAATGCCACGCGTTGGTTGTCGGCTTAAAGCACTTGTTATATTTTTCAGTGCGACATAGTACCTGAAAAGCGATTCTTACCTTTCCAGTACGAACATTGCGGACAATGTCCACCTTCGGGATAATCGATACCTTCCTCGTGAGGGCAGCCAATAATATCCTCGACCATACTTACCGTTTGTGCGCCGTTGTCATCAATAAATATCAGTACTTCTTTTAAAATCAGCTCATCTTTACGAATATCTGTCGCCTTGAACCATTTTTTCATT
>NZ_JAKJSR010000039.1:0-32270 GCF_050337155.1 Vibrio cionasavignyae | reverse complement strand
ACTTAAAAAGTAAGAAGTAATTTTAAAGCTATTATCGTTCCAACAGAACGATAATGAATTTTGACTGTGTGACAGTAAGCGAACTTACTACCCTTAGGTCACGTGTTCATTGAAAACCATTTTACTTCCGAAGAAGTTGTTTATCTCTGCTCAAAGCAGAAGTAAACATAATGATTATCATCAACAAGTGTCCACACAGATTGATATAGGTCTAAATTGTTAAAGAACATAACTTCGAGCAACTAAACTTTCGTTTTTAAGCCTTTCAGCTCTCTGTCGAAGTGGGCGGCCATTTTATCTAAATAACTTGTCGTGTCAAACACTTTTTCAAACTATTTCGTTTTGGCTCATTCCCTTCCAGGCCAGTCTGGCTCTTGCTTTGCTGCCTTCCCGTCTGGAGTTGCGCATTATAGGCAGATTGAACTCGTACGCAACCCCTAATTTGATTTTTTTTAGAAAAAACGTTCTTTTGATGAAAAGAACAGCAGAAAAACAAAAGGAGAGTATAAAAACTCTCCTTTTTGCATCATTTTATTAAGATTTAGATAAAAGCGAATGCATCAGAGTACATATGTTCTGGTGTCACTTGCTTGTTTTGAGTGAACTGATCACGTGCTGCACCCGCCATTTCAAAGCGACCCGCTATATAGATATCAAAATTTTCTAATGACTCAAAGTCATCACTAACCGCTTGCAGCACATTTCCTTGCTTGCCACTCCAATTACCGTCTGCGTGCTCAATAACAGGAATGAACTGAATATGCGCGTGCTGACTGGCAATGGCGACTAGCTCTTCTTTAGCATAGAGTTGCTTCTCATCACGGCCTCCCCAGTAGAGATAGATTGGCTGGATGATACTTTGACTGATGCAGTGATCGAGAATTGAACGCACGTAGCTGAAACCTGTACCCCCAGCGATCAATAACATAGGGCGTTGACTGGCTTCGCGAATCCAAGCCTCACCATGTGGTGCATCAATATTAATGTCGCCATTGGTTTCCAAAGCTCTCTTCATTGCATCAACAACTTCGATAGCGTACGCATTATGCTCAGCAGCACCAATGTGAAGTTCGATTTCGCCTTCATGCCGACAAGGACTGCTTGCAATAGAGAATGGACGTTTATCTGACTCCCCCATCTCAACCATTAAATACTGACCCGCTTTAAAGTTTACCGGCGTCTCTGGGTGCAACAGAATCTGGTAGGTATTTGAGGCTAAAGGCTCTATGGACTTTACTTTACATTTTATTGTCATGTTTTATCTCTTTTATTCTTCGCCAAAAGTAATGACTAAATCACTTTCAGTATGAGCAAGGCAGGAGAACATCCAACCTTGCTGTTTTTCATTTTCGGTTAACATGGGTTCAAGGTCGTAACTGACTTGCCCTCTAGTTATTCGACATAAGCAGGAGGCACAAGCTCCAACCTTGCAACGATGTGGAAATGCAACATCTTGGTTGAGCGCTGCATCTAATACCGTTTGCCCATTTGCTACGATAAACTCTATATTTTGTGGCAACAATGTTACTTTATGACTCATAGGATATCTAATTCATCCCATATTTGGTCAATTTTTTCGACAACTTCTGGGTTTTTCTTAATTGGAACTCCCCATTCACGCAACGTTTCATGACCTATTTTATTGGTAGCATCAAACCCAACTCTCGAACCATTCTCGTCAATCATTAACGTATCACGTGCAGGATCCATTCTGGTGGTAATCGCCCAAATGACATCATTCCAATCACGAGCATTCACATCACCATCGCACGCAATGAGAAACTGAACATTAATGCTAGGCTGCAATAACGCCCAAATCTGCTTCATAACCGCTACGGCCTGATCTGGCTTTTGTTTATCAACGATGACAATTCCCATACGATTAGTCCCCGCTCCAGGCACGAGGTAAAAGTCCAGAACCTCTGGAAGCTGAGATTTCACTTGTTGGCTATAATCTTGATCGTCAGAGCGACCTACCTGCTGATACGCGCCATGTTTTTCTTGCTTCGCTATTCTTAACGCGAGTTCCGCATCCCACTTTGTCGTCGCATCAAGGCCCATTTTAGAGCCCAAGCCGACCACGGGTGATGCAAAGTCTAAGGAATCAATAGGAGTGGTATCGATAAATAACGTATCGCCTACCGGGTCCATATGTGCATTCATGGCTTGAACCACATCGTCCCAATCTCGAGCGTTGACACTTTCATCGCAGACCACAACAAACTTGGTGTACATGAATTGACGTAAGAAAGACCATACTCCCATCATGACTCTCTTAGCATGACCTGGATATTGCTTCTTCATCGTCACCACTGCCATTCGATAAGAACAACCTTCAGGTGGCAAATAGAAATCAACAATTTCAGGGAACTGCTTTTGCAAGATAGGGACAAACACTTCATTCAGTGCGACACCAAGCACAGCGGGTTCATCAGGTGGGCGTCCTGTATAAGTGCTGTGGTAGATAGGGTCTTTTCTCATCGTTATATGCGTGATAGTAAAGACATGGTGCTTTTCGACCTCATTATAGTAACCAGTATGATCACCATATGGACCTTCATCCGCAAATTCGTTCGGGTCAATATACCCTTCGAGGACAATCTCAGCACTGGCTGGAACTTCAAGCCCATTGCTAACTGATTTTACAACTTCTGTTTTCTCTCCCCGCAACAACCCTGCGAATGCATATTCCGATAACGTATCCGGAACAGGGGTCACTGCCCCCAAGATCGTTGCTGGGTCGGCACCAAAAGCGACTGAAACCGGAAAAGGTTTGCCCGGGTGGGTTTCCATCCAATCACGAAGATCGAGCGCGCCGCCTCGGTGTGCTAACCAACGCATAATGACTTTATTCTTAGTTAATTTTTGTTGGCGGTAGATACCAAGATTTTGACGGTTTTTGTTCGGACCTTTGGTAACGGTCAGCCCCCAAGTTAATAATGGAGCGACGTCATCTTGCCAGCAACTCATTACCGGTATCTTGTCTAAATCGACTTGATCGCCCTGCCAGACGACCTGCTGGCACGCCGCTCTCTTTAAGCGCTTAACTGGCATATTGAGTACTTGTCGAAAGACTGGCAGTTTATCCAAAGCGTCTTTAAACCCTTTAGGTGGCTCCGGCTCTTTTAAATACGCCAACAACTTACCGACTTCGCGTAGTTCTTTGACCTCTTGCCTGCCCATACCGATGGCTACTCGCTCAGACGTACCAAATAGGTTCGTCAATACAGGCATATCGTACCCGATCGGGTTTTCGAATAACAAAGCTGGTCCACCAGCGCGCAAAGTACGATCACTGATCTCTGTCATTTCGTAATGCGGGTCAACAGGGTGAGTAATACGCTTCAATAGCTGCTTACTCTCTAGATGATCGATAAAATCTCGTAAATCCTTAAAATTCATAGGGTATACATCGCCTTGAAAGATGCAGGCATTATATACGCAAACTTCGCCAGTTGGCGAAGTTTGCAGCAAAAATGATGGCGACCACCGCAAGGCTACCTCAATTAGACAGAGCTCGTAGTATCAAGTTTTCTTTAACATCATTGTTTGTCGAGACGACATCTCGCACCCAACCACTATGCCCATATTGAGCTAACTGCTGAGCAACAAATGATGCATCATCTGAAGTCGTCATCCTAGAAACCAGAAACTGCTTTACCTCATCAGGAAGTGGGTTGATTTGCGCTAACTCAGATAGCGCTTGATTTTTTAGGCTGGGATTCATTGCTGCAAGCATAATTTGCTGCTGCGAAAACGGCGTATCTAATTCAGCTAAACGCTCTAGCTCTGCTTGGCTATTATGATCAGCTCGCATTTTCCACAACAATTCATACAGCTGCTTATCTTCACTCACTTGAGCCATTCTCACTAGCACCCTCGTTGAAGGTAGCCACTCGGTGACTGTGGCGTTCGTCAATTGGCCAATTAAAAAGTCACTTCCTTTAGGAGACAAGCTATCAAACTCATTCACTAACACGCTTTCACGATTTTGGTTATCGTAGTCACTTCCCTCAGAAAGCCACTCTCGCAGGTTCAGCTGCCCACTTTCTGTGAGCAGAATGAAGTCCAAGGTTTTTTGATCGTTTTGCCATTGCTTTATCAATCGTGAGGAAATCGCAGGATAATTGAATGCTGGCACCGAAAATTCATACCCCTCCCCTCGTTCAAGAACTGTATAGGTAGGGGGAAGCGATTGCTGGCCTCGGACAAAGATGGCCATTTTAGATGTCAGTATGATGTTGCGTTGCTCAATCTTTTGCAGCAATAAGAAACGCGCAACCTCTTGTTGCGGCAAAGCCAACCGATTAATAGAAAACTTAAGACTGTCTATATCATCTTTTTCGACCAACCGGATAAACTCAGAAACCTTGAGTTGTACTTGTTCACTGTTGAGCCAGTGATTCACTTCTTCTTTCGCCATCTCCTTGGATGCCACTGCTGGTGACATAATCACAACAGTAAAGCTGAGGAGAAACGATGCTAACCATCCTTGTAGCATTTTAACCTCCTGTTAACACTCCTTTGATTGTGCGCTCGAAACAAAAGAAGTGCAAACAAAAACGCCACCCTAAAAGGGTGGCGTTTTAAAATTGAGAAATGCTGTCAATTATTGACGACGCATTGCATCAAAGAACTCATTATTCGTCTTGGTCATCGCAAGCTTGTCGATAAGGAATTCCATTGCATCGATCTCGCCCATTGGATGAACAATCTTACGAAGAATCCACATTTTCTGTAGCTCATCAGTCTTAGTCAGAAGCTCTTCACGACGAGTACCTGAACGATTAAAGTCAATCGCAGGGAAGACACGCTTTTCAGCAATCTTACGGTTTAGGTGCAGTTCCATGTTACCTGTACCTTTAAACTCTTCGTAGATAACTTCATCCATTTTAGAACCAGTATCAACTAGCGCTGTTGCGATGATCGTTAAGCTACCGCCTTCTTCTACATTACGAGCCGCACCAAAGAAGCGCTTAGGACGATGTAGAGCATTGGCATCGACACCACCTGTCAGTACCTTACCAGATGAAGGAACCACGGTGTTGTATGCTCGAGCGAGACGTGTGATAGAGTCAAGTAAGATAACTACGTCTTTCTTGTGCTCGACAAGACGCTTCGCCTTTTCAATCACCATTTCAGCGACCTGAACGTGACGAGAAGCTGGCTCATCAAATGTTGACGCGACGACTTCACCTTTTACTAGGCGCTGCATCTCGGTTACTTCTTCTGGACGTTCATCGATAAGTAGAACCATCAACTCACAATCTGGGTGGTTGTGCGCAATGCTTTGTGCAATATTTTGCAGCAGCATTGTCTTACCCGCTTTTGGCGGAGCAACAATCAGACCACGCTGGCCTTTACCAATTGGAGAAGCTAGATCCAGAATACGAGCGGTAATATCTTCAGTTGCACCATTACCGCGCTCCATAACCATACGCTCATTAGCGTGTAGAGGCGTGAGGTTTTCAAACAGAATCTTATTACGCGCATTATCCGGCTTATCATGGTTAACCGTATTAACCTTCAATAATGCGAAGTAACGTTCACCGTCTTTTGGCGGACGAATCTTACCGGCAATAGAGTCGCCCGTACGTAAGTTGAAGCGGCGAATCTGACTTGGAGAGACATAAATGTCATCGGGACCAGCTAGATACGAGCTGTCTGCGCTACGCAGGAAGCCAAACCCGTCTTGAAGAATTTCTAGAACCCCGTCGCCAAAGATATCTTCACCACTTTTCGCATGCGCTTTTAAGATGGCGAAAATAATGTCTTGCTTACGCAAACGAGCCAAGTTTTCTAGGCCTAATGATTCGCCAAGCTTGACGAGCTCAGAAACAGGTCTGTTCTTTAATTCTGTTAAATTCATTGTGGTGGATGTTTGTTTAGTCAAAATAGGATCTATTTTCTTATTTAAGATGGATTTGGTCTCAGGAACGACCAAGAAGTGAACGTTTGTTTAATTAACGTGCGATAAATTAGCACTAAAAGTCATTCTAGTCTAGCTTTGGGAAAAACAAAACCGCGTATTTGTTAAGATACACGGCTTTCGTTACTTATCATTATAAGTTTGCGTCCAAAAACTCTTTCAATTGAGTTTTTGATAATGCGCCGACTTTCGTCGCAGCAACCGCACCATCTTTAAATAAAAGTAGTGTTGGGATACCGCGAATACCGAATTTTGGTGGCGTACCTGCATTTTGGTCAATGTTAAGTTTGCCGATAGTGAGCTTGCCTTCGTACTCCGTTGAGATTTCATCCAGAATAGGAGCAATCATTTTACAAGGACCACACCACTCTGCCCAGAAGTCAACAAGAACCGGGCCTGCAGCATTAATCACGTCAGTTTCAAAACCGTCATCAGTCAGCTGCAAAATCTTTTCACTCATCTTTCACTCCGATATTTTTCGTGTTGATGAGATAATCACCAACAATTAGTTCTCCTATTGGAAAGTATTTAACTTCGTATTGCAAGCTTAAGCTGATATTCTGTGCCGATGAAAAAGACGCATATCACAGAGCAAAAATTCGCCGATTTGGATTTACAACCGCAAATCATTGAAGGGCTAGGAAAAAAAGGGTTCGAATTCTGTACCCCTATCCAAGCCTTGGCGTTGCCGGTACTGCTCACCGGCCAAGATATTGCAGGCCAAGCCCAAACAGGGACTGGAAAAACGCTCGCGTTTCTCGCTGCTACTTTTAACCACTTACTCGTCACCCCTGAACATGACGGTCGTACGGCTAACCAGCCTCGTGCGATTATTATGGCTCCGACCCGTGAATTAGCGATTCAGATCCACAATGACGCTAAACCACTTATCGAGAGTACTGGGCTAAAGACAGCATTAGCTTACGGTGGCGATAGCTACGATAAGCAACTTGCTCAGTTTGAACAAGGTGTCGATATCCTCATCGGTACTTGTGGTCGTATTATCGACTTTTACAAACAGCGCGTATTTAACCTAAATAACATCCAAGCCGTCGTTCTAGACGAAGCTGATCGCATGTTTGATTTGGGCTTTATTAAAGACATTCGCTTTTTATTCCGTCGTATGCCGGAGCCAAAAGATCGTCTGAACATGCTGTTTTCAGCAACGTTGTCTTATCGCGTTCAAGAGTTAGCTTTCGAGCATATGCACAACCCAGAGCATGTGGTTGTTGAACCTGAACAAAAAACAGGTCATCGAATTCAAGAAGAACTTTTCTACCCATCAAACACTGAAAAGATGACTCTGCTACAGACGTTGATTGAAAATGACTGGCCAGATCGTGCCATTGTTTTTGCCAACACTAAGCACAAGTGTGACAAAGTTTGGGGCCACCTCGCTGCCGACGGTCACCGCGTTGGTTTATTGACGGGTGATGTACCACAGAAGAAACGTGAAAAAATCTTGGAACAATTTACCCAAGGTGACGTTGATATTCTGGTAGCAACGGATGTTGCTGCGCGTGGGTTACACATTCCACAAGTCACACACGTTTTCAACTTTGACCTACCTGACGACTGCGAAGATTACGTTCACCGCATTGGTCGTACTGGTCGTGCAGGCGCGAGTGGACACTCCATTAGCTTTGCGTGTGAAGACTATGCTATTAATCTACCAGCGATTGAAGAGTACATTGAACACTCAATCCCAGTATCAGATTATGACTCAACAGCACTATTGACCGATCTACCGGCGCCTTTGACAACGATGAGACCTCGTAACTCTGGTCAACGTCGTACCAACACTGGTGGTTCTAGACAGTCAAACCGTAAGCCTCAAAGAAGACCAAGAGCGCCACGCTCTTAATAAGGACATAGCCACATTTTATGAGTCACGCAGTTAATTCTTCGCCTCTTTATGCCGCGATTGATTTAGGGTCGAACAGCTTCCACATGTTAGTGGTTCGGCACATCGACGGCAGCATTCAAACCATGGCAAAAATAAAGCGCAAGGTTCGCCTTGCAGCTGGGTTGAATGACACCATGGCGTTAAGCCCAGAAGCCATGCAACGTGGATGGGATTGCCTTAGCCTCTTCGCTGAGAGGCTACAAGATATCCCTAAAGAAAATATCCGTATTGTTGGTACTGCTACGCTTAGAACCGCGACCAATGTCGATATTTTCCTCGATAAAGCCAATGATATTCTTGGCTATCCGATTCAGGTGATTTCAGGTGAAGAAGAAGCGGCAACGATATACAAAGGTGTGGCTCACACGTCTGGTGGAACAGGTCGTCGGCTAGTTGTTGATATTGGCGGTGCCAGTACTGAACTTATCATCGGTGAGGGCTTCCAACCTAAAGCGTTAACCAGCTTAAAAATGGGCTGTGTAACTTGGCTTGAACGTCACTTTAAAGACCGCCAATTAAACAAGAAAAATTTCGACTGTGCGATCAGTGCAGCGAAAGACACGCTTGCACCTATCCTCGGACAATACCAACAAATTGGTTGGGATACCTGTGTTGGTGCAAGTGGTACCGTACAAGCGCTACAAGAAATCATGCTGGCACAGGGGATGGATGAAGTCATCACGCATGCCAAGCTCAAACGCTTACAAAAGCAAGCCATGCAAGCTGATCACCTAGAAGAGCTAGACATTGAAGGGCTGACGCTAGAACGCGCTTTGGTGTTCCCTAGTGGACTATCCATTCTCATCGCCATCTTTGAGCTACTCGAGCTGGAGTATATGACATTAGCTGGCGGTGCACTGCGTGAAGGCATGGTTTACGACATGGTGTCTGAGCTTCAACAAGATGATATTCGAGCGCGTACCATTAACAGTGTGCAGTCTCGCTGCCAACTCGATGTGGCTTATGGTGAACAGGTAGCAACAACGGCACTACAGCTTCTCAATGCTTGTGGTGGTGACAATTGTATCCGCGAGCCGCACGGAGAAGCACTGCTAACAACCGCAGCAAAACTGCATGAAATCGGTCTTACTCTCGATTTTAAAAAAGCCGGTGAACATGGCGCTTACCTACTCAAAAACATCGATCTCCCCGGCTATACACGAGCGCAAAAGCACTTTTTGGCCGAAGTGATCCGACGTTATAAAGACCAATTAAGTCCACTACCACCACAGCATGCTATATCAGCAGAGAGTGCGACACGAGCTCTACGCTTGCTGCGCCTCGCGGTCATTATTACCCATAGGCGACAACGTGATTTGCAACCTAATGTCACGCTAGAGAGTAATCGAGACCACCTCACACTTACGCTAGATAAACAGTGGCTTGAACACAATCCACTCACCGCAGCAGAGCTTGAAATAGAGTCAAATAGACAATCTGACTTAGGCTGGCCATTGTTCATCAAGGCCGTTTAACGCTCCTATTAGTAAACAACGAACCAAAAAAAACCGAACTTTCGTTCGGTTTTTTTATATCTATGCTTTCACCCCAGACATCTTAAATTCAGCGTCATTGGCCGTCAGCTTCTTGACTAAGAAATTAAGTAACACACCATACATCGGCACAAATAGCCCCAAACTGATGATTAACTTAAAGCCATAATCGACCAAAGCAATTTCTGTCCAGTGCTCTGCCATAAACGGATCAGGGCTTTGGTAAAAGGCAATCGCGAAGAATGCCAACGTATCAAGCGCATTACCAAATAGAGTTGAACATGTCGGGGCAACCCACCACTGTTTCATCTGACGCAGTCGATTAAAGACATGGACATCCAAGATTTGTCCTAGCAAATACGCCATAAAACTCGCGGCAGCTATGCGCGCGACAAACAAGTTGAATTCACTCAACTGACCCAAGCCTTGAAACTGCCCCTCAAAAAAGAGTACCGACAATCCGTATGACACCGCTAAGGCTGGTAACATCACCAGAAAGATGATTTTCCGTGCCATTCCTGCGCCAAATATTCGAACGGTGAGATCAGTCGCTAGAAAAATAAACGGGAAGGTAAAGGCACCCCAGGTCGTATGAAAGCCAAAAACAGTGAATGGCAATTGGACCAAATAGTTACTGGACGCAATAATGACAAGGTGAAATAAAACAAGAAGCGTTAATGCTTTGCGCTGTTGCGCAGGGGAAAAATGATTCATATTGTACCTTTTTCGTTTTGCTTGGGGTGGAGGGAACCCAAGTGAGACAGCGTCTCTAATGACAGAAATAAAATATCGATGTTTCCACCGATTCGCGGCGGGCGATTATACATTAATCAATTAAGGGTGCAATAGACGCGATAAAGGCAAACGTTTACCCGTAAAATAGCCTAATTGAAGCTCTGAATTCGCTAAAAGCCCTGCTTAAATAGTGTGGCAAGAAAATCCAACTCTTCTATCGAACTCGTTTTATCTAACGCTTCAAACCACATAGATTCGCTGTAATGCTCTCCTTTTAGCAATAATCGACAGCCTTCAAAATCAATGAGCCAGGTGTGAATATCAGCATCCCATTGTTTTTCGATAACTTGTGCAGATAAGGACCGCACAAGCTTCTCTGCTAACTCGTCAAAGCTATCGAAATCAAATGAAGGTGTGACAACGAGCAATTTACCCTGCTCTCGCATGTATTCACGTAAACCGAAATCAGCCATGGTTGGTCAGGTGCTCCTGAATTAAGTCTAAAAATGGGTCGGCGTATTTATCTAATTTACGCTCACCCACCCCATTCACCGCCAACATTTCACCGTAAGAGGTGGGTAGGATTTCAGCCATATCGATTAAAGTAGCGTCACTAAAGACCACGTAAGGTGGCAAGCCATCTTCATCGGCAATCGACTTCCTTAGCTTTCTTAATTTCGCGAACAGCTTCTTATCATAATGCTTCGACACCAGTTTTTCTGATTTCGCACTTCTTGCTGCGGTATCCAAACGAGGGACCGCCAGCTCTAATGGCATCTCACCGCGCAGCACCGGACGCGCCTCTTCAGTCAGCTGCAATGTCGAATTTCGCGTGATATTTTGATTCAGTAGGCCTTTATGAATCAGTTGCCTAAAAATACTGACCCAGTAATCATGGCTATGATCGCGGCCAATGCCATACGTGGTTAATTTGTCATGACCATGCTCTCGAACTCGAATGTTCGCCATCCCTCGTAATACTTCAACGACATAGCCAATACCAAAACTTTGGTTCACTCGATAAACACAGGATAACGCTTTTTGTGCTTGCTCGGTTGCATCAAAACGCTTCGGTGGATCAAGGCAGATATCGCAGTTACCGCAAGGTTCCTCCCGATACTCACCAAAATAATTGAGCAGTACTTGGCGTCTGCAGGTTTGCGCTTCAGCAAATGCACTCATTGCGTTCAGCTTATGACTCTCGACTTGCTTTTGAGGACCTTCATCTTTTTCATCCAACATACGGCGAAGCCAACCCATGTCCGCAGGGTCATACAACATCATAGCTTCCGCTGGCAGTCCATCACGACCAGCTCGCCCAGTCTCTTGATAGTAAGACTCGATGTTGCGCGGAATATCAAAATGGACGACAAATCGCACGTTCGGTTTATTGATGCCCATACCAAAAGCGACAGTGGCCACCACTATTTGAATATCGTCGCGCTGAAACGCCTCTTGGACATAGGCGCGCTCATCAGCATCAATCCCTGCATGATAACTGGCAGCACGGACATGGTTATTGCACAGCTTTTCCGTCAACATTTCGACTTTTTTACGGCTACCGCAATAAATGATGCCGCAACCACCCTTGTTCTCTTCTAGGAACCGAACAACTTGAGACACGGGCTTATGTTTTTCCACCAGCGTATAACGGATATTCGGTCGGTCGAAACTGCCTAAGTACTCATGAGGGGCTTGGAGGCTTAAGCGTTGAATAATATCTTTACGAGTCGCATCATCCGCGGTAGCCGTCAGCGCAATCACGGGAACAAACGGAAATAACTCTTTCAATTGTCCTAATGACGCATACTCAGGTCGAAAATCATGCCCCCACTGCGATATACAGTGCGCCTCGTCAACCGCAATCATCGACAGTTCGATATGTTCTAAACGCTCGATAAAATCTCGCATAAGCACACGTTCAGGAGAAACATAGACGAGCTTTGCCTGACCGGTATTCATTCGGCGATAAGTTTCAACGAGAGCCTCGCGGCTCATCGTAGAGTTAATACACTCCGCGGCAACGCCATTAGCCTTTAGTTGGTCGACCTGATCTTTCATCAAAGAAATCAGCGGTGAAATCACGATAGTGACACCAGAGCGAACTAAAGCTGGAATTTGATAACACAGGGATTTACCCGCCCCTGTTGGCATGATGACCAACCCATCCGCACCCGCGATCGCGTTATCAATGACTTCTTGTTGGCCTGGTCGAAAATCTTGATAGCCAAAAACCGACTCAAGGACAGACTGTGAACTTGGTAATGATTCGGGCTGTTCAGCAAGTAACACAGCAGTCATGCAATATCCTGACAATAAATGAAGGGCAAAAAGACGCTACATTGTAGAGGGGTTCAGAAGGGAATGAAACTGGAAATCACTCAGTCAATTAATTAACCACCGTCTATCATTCATACAATAATTAGTCCCTCAGCCGCCGAAGCGCTATACTAGCCAACTTCCCCTTTTTCGGCCAAATTGGCTACGCTTCTGAGAATCACTGCATGTCCATAGAACAACAACGCGCTAAAGAAGGCATTTTACTTGCCGTCGGTGCCTATACCATGTGGGGTATCGCCCCTATCTACTTTAAAGCTTTAGGGGAGGTGTCGCCGTTAGAGATATTGAGCCATCGTGTTCTTTGGTCGTTCTTTTTGCTCGCAGGATTATTGCACTATGGTCGTCGCTGGCGTGGTGTTCGCGATGTACTCAAATCCAAGAAAAAAATGGGCTTCTTGTTAACCACTTCGCTACTGGTGGGTACCAACTGGTTAATTTTCATATGGGCGGTAAATTCTAATCATATGCTTGATGCAAGCCTTGGTTATTATATTAACCCTTTGTTTAACGTCATTCTTGGTATGTTATTTCTTGGAGAACGACTACGAAAACTACAGTGGTTTGCTGTTGGCCTTGCGACCATCGGTGTACTAATTCAGCTGTTTGTCTTCGGATCAGTACCGATTGTGGCATTAGCATTAGCCACAAGCTTTGGTTTCTACGGTTTATTGCGAAAAAAAGTCAATTTAGACGCTCAAACTGGGCTGTTCATTGAGACCTTAGTACTGCTTCCTGTTGCTGCGATCTACCTAGCAATATTTGCTGATAGTGCCACTTCAAACCTGTTCAATAACAGCGTAAGTTTAAACGTCCTACTGATTTCAGCGGGTGTCATCACAACCTTACCCTTACTGTGCTTTACTGGCGCGGCAACTCGCTTAAAGCTCTCGACACTCGGTTTCTTTCAATATATCGGCCCAAGCTTGATGTTTATGCTCGCGGTTCTCATTTATGGTGAGAGCTTCTCCACTGATAAAGCGCTCACATTCGCGTTTATTTGGGGGGCGCTGCTGGTATTCAGTATTGATGGGCTTAAAAACGGCACAAAAAAAGCGAAATAGAGTTGGATTGTTAAACTATGAATGAAATTACCATCTTAATGACTTTGGCGACGGTACACTTTGTCGCTTTAATGAGCCCAGGACCAGACTTTGCACTTGTGGTTCAAAACGCTACCAAATATGGGCGACAAACCGGTTTCTATATTGCGCTTGGGCTCTCGTTTGGCATTTTAGTCCACTCCATCTTTAGTCTAACAGGCGTGAGCTATATCATTCATCAACATCCCACGTTATTTGCCTTAGTACAATGCGCAGGTGGGTTATATCTTTTGTACTTAGGCGTTGGCGCGTTACGCTCGGTTATTTCACGCTGGGCTGCAAAAAATGAACCTAACGCAATCAAAACAGACGATCGTCTGTTGCTTGCTAATCGTCGCCAAGCCTTTTCTCGTGGCTTTACCACTAATATCCTCAACCCGAAAGCGCTGGTCTTTTTTATTAGCCTAATGTCGAGCTTAGTTCCCGCTACTATGTCGATACCAGGAAAAATCAGTGCTCTACTTATTTTGTGGGCTCTATCATTAGTTTGGTTCTCATTTTTAGCTTGGGCATTATCCACTAAAAAGCTGCAACAGCGCTTATTGTCAGTCTCTATTTATATAGACTCACTATGTGGATTCCTATTTTCTGGCATTGGACTCGTCATCTTGTACCAAGTGACCGTCTCACTCTAATCTCACAATTACGCCTTTCGACATCCACCGTGTGCGAGATCTCTCACAAAGCAGTAGGTCATTATCGCTTTCGTCGTCAAGCATTCAACCCAAACAGCAGTTAAGGGTCTGAAAAATATGAATTTATTAAAATATAACATTACTCAGCTGTGGCTTATTTTCTTAAACAGGTGATTGTTCTAAAGGCTAATTGGTTTAATATTATCTGTGTCGGAAGGATGCTGACACGGAACAGGAAACGCTCAGGGATTTGGGCATCTTCAGGAAGAAGATACGGTTATTCAGGATGAATGGTCGGCAAGGAAAGCGAATTGGACATTGAATGGACGCAATAGTAACTAGGATGGTTACTACTAAGGAAAGACAATGGACACCTCTGGATGAGGAAAGGACTTAACATCAGGATGATGTCAGGGACACCGCTCAAGGAACAAGTGAAGCGCGCTAACGAGGACTGTTGGCTGGTCAGGATAAGACCAAGGACACCGCTAGGATGGCGATGAAAGGAATACGCTGAAGGAATACAGCACACTATCATGGATTAGATGCATGGAGCACCTATAGTAGCCGGATTGCTGCGAGTAAGACCATAACCCCGTAGGGCGCAAGCCCTCGGGGTTTTTCTTTGTCTAGAACAAATGTTTCCTAGATGAATTGCGATTTAAATAGGAATGACATCACCAGCCCAACAGCAAATCAACGACATAAAAAAGCAGCCATCGCTGCTTTTTTATGATTAGTGAAGCACTAAAGTTGCTCAAGTTTAGCGTATTGCGTCACCAGCCACTTAATCCCTTCACCATTAAATGCCACTTGTACTCGGCTTTGTGGGCCGCTGCCTTCAAAGTTAATAATGGTTCCCTCACCAAACTTAGGGTGTTTAACGCGCGCCCCCAAATTAAACCCAGTCTCATTGAAGTTTTGCTTCACTTCTGCTTGGCTAAATCGCCCAGTGCTGGTTGGTCGACTCACTTGAGCCTTCATCCTAACTTCTTCTAAACACGTTGGTGGCAGCTCACGGATAAACCTAGAGGGCTTGTGGTATTTATCTTGTCCGTACAAACGACGCATTTCTGCATAAGTAATATGCAGCTTCACCATCGCTCGGGTCATACCCACATAACAAAGTCGACGCTCTTCCTCTAGACGCCCTGCTTCTTCCGCCGACATCTGACTTGGGAACATCCCCTCTTCAACACCCACCATAAAGACCATTGGGAACTCTAAGCCTTTTGCACTGTGCAACGTCATCAGTTGCACGGCGTCGTCAAACTCATCCGCCTGACCTTCACCAGCTTCAAGTGCCGCATGAGTGAGAAACGACGTCAACAATGTCATGTCGTCGGCCTCTTCTGGTTTCTCATACTGCCTGGTCGCAGTTACCAGTTCTTCCAGGTTCTCAATACGAGCCTTGGACTTTTCACCTTTTTCCTGTTCATACATAGCAAACAGGCCAGAGGTTTTAATGACATGGTCGGTTTGTTCATGTAAAGGAAATTCAATCGTGTCGTCTTCTAACGCATTGATCAACTCGACGAAACGAGATAAGGCTCCAGCAGCTCTACCCGCTAAGACTTTTTCATCCAACAACGCCACACAAGTGTCCCACATGGTTGCGCCACGATCCCTTGCTGCGTACCGAATAGTTTCTAAGGTTTTGTCGCCTAGCCCACGGGTTGGCGTATTCACAATACGCTCAAAAGCCGCATCGTCATTGCGGTTACCCATCAATCTTAGGTAACTCAGCGCATCTTTGATTTCTTGACGCTCGAAGAATCGCATTCCACCATAAATTCGGTACGGAAGCTGTGCTTGAATCAATGCTTCTTCTAACACTCGAGATTGTGCGTTATTACGATACAGCATAGCGCAGTCACTTAAACTGCCGCCATTTTCTTGCCACTCTTTTATTTTACTTACAGTAAAGCGAGCTTCATCGAGCTCATTGTAAGCAGAATAAACCGAAATCTTTTCGCCTTCATTACCGTCTGTCCAAAGCTCTTTGCCCATACGTTCGGTGTTATTGGCAATAAGCTCGTTTGCCGCTTCTAAGATAGTTTTCGTGGAACGATAATTTTGCTCCAACCGAACCGTCTTAGACCCTGGATATTCATCAAGAAACTTCTGGATATTTTCAATTTTCGCGCCGCGCCAACCATAGATCGATTGGTCGTCATCCCCTACAATCATCACTTTACAATCCGGCCCTGCCATCATGCGTAGCCAAGCATATTGGATGTTGTTGGTATCTTGAAATTCATCGACCAAAATATGCTTAAAGCGAGCTTGGTAATGCTCTCTTATAAATTTGTTATCTCGTAATAACTCGTGAGCACGCAACAATATTTCAGCAAAATCCACCAGCCCAGCTCGATCACAAGCTTCCTGATAAGCGGTATAGATTTGCAGGTAGGTTTTCGTTACCGGATCTTGGTAACTATCAATATGTGATGGTCTTAACCCTTCATCTTTCTTGCCATTGATCCACCAGGCGGCCTGCCTTGCTGGCCATTGCTTCTCATCAAGATTCTGCGCTTTAATCAAGCGTCGAAGCAAGCGCTGCTGATCATCTGAATCAATGATCTGAAAGTCTTCTTGCAACTTAGCATCCAAATAATGGGCGCGCAGGATTCTATGGCAAATACCATGGAACGTGCCATTCCACATACCCGACGCACTGCCCATCATTAATTCTTCAATTCGACCACGCATTTCAGCGGCGGCTTTATTCGTGAAGGTTACCGACATGATAGAAAACGGAGACGCTGCTTCGACCGACATCAACCAAGCAATACGATGCACCAGTACGCGTGTTTTACCACTGCCTGCACCAGCAAGTATTAAAAGGTGTTCAAGGGGGGCGGCAACAGCTTCACGCTGTTTGTCATTTAGGCCGTCAAGAAGAAGAGAAGGGTCCATGGGCATCGCTACTGGTTATTTATACATATCGTTTGATTATAACTCAAACAACTCCGTGTTTGAGAAAAAAAACCAATTTTACCACACCAGTAAATACCCTTTAAAATCAGAACCATGAAATAATAATTAACATTTTATTAAAATATTTAGCATTTCTTTGAAAGATTTTTGCTCGCTCTCCTATCCTATTGATTAAGCAAGTCGGCAAACCACCACTTGTGGACATAATTACAAGGATCAAGTCTCGAGGAACTTACTATGAAATCATCTAATCTTGCTATCACTGCTGCTGTTACAGGTCTTATCGCTCTTGGTGGCACTATGCTCACTTCGGCGCCAGCAGTGGCTGCTGAAAAAGAAAAGTGTTATGGCGTGGCGAAAGCTGGAAAAAATGACTGTGCAACAAAAACGAGTTCATGCGCAGGGACAGCAAAAGAAGACAATCAGACCGATGCCTTTGTTGTGCTACCAAAAGGCGTATGCGGTAAGTTGGCAGGCGGTAGCACTGAATCAGCATAATCACGCCTTTGCGCAGCCGACAGCAGATTTTACTACGCTGTTAGAGTATCGCCATTTGATTGGCGCACTCTTAAGCTTTTATCCAAAAAGGGCGTCAATATGCGCCCTTTTTGTTTTCTACAGGTTATGCACACTCAAGCATTGATCAGGGAGATCGAAATGGATCGACACTCGGCATTCAAGTGGGTCGGCGTGGGACTAAGGCACCCACACTTAGACTATTTCCAGCACCACCACAATGCGTCGAGCTGGCTCGAGATTCACAGCGAAAACTATTTCATCGCCACGTCGCCAGCACGACAGCAATTAAGAGCAATCCGACAGCACACAGATATCAGCTGTCATGGTATTGGGTTGTCATTGGGCTCCGTCAACGCTGTTAATAAACAACACTTATCATCATTAGTGAATCTGGTTAATGAAATACAACCCACCATGGTCTCCGATCATTTAAGCTGGAGCGAACATGGCGGTCACCATTTTAATGATCTCTTACCGCTGCCCTACACAGAAGAAGCGCTTGACGTATTTTGTCGCAATGTCCTTCAAGTCCAAGATGCGTTGCAACGCCCACTACTCATAGAGAACCCTTCAAGCTATCTTCGATTTGAATATTCCACTATCCCTGAATGGGAATTCCTCGCACAGGTACAAGCCCGTACAGACTGTCGCTTATTACTCGATCTCAATAACGTTCATGTCTCATGTTTTAACCATCAGTATGACCCATGGCAATATCTGTCAGCAATAAAAGCAAGTACCGTCGATGAAATCCACCTCGCTGGATTCACTAAAAAACAATTTGATCAGGGGGAAATTTGGATAGATACCCATAGTACTCACGTCAGTGATAAAGTCTGGCAGCTCTATCGCTGTTGGATAGCTCGTCACGGACCCATTCCAACGCTCATCGAGTGGGATCTTGATATTCCAGAACCTAAGGTATTACTTGAAGAGGCAGATAAAGCGATCCATATATTGCAGGATATTGCACTGCAACCCAAGAGGAGCGCATAGTCATGAAGACGTTAGCTGACATACAACAACAGTTTTCTCATGCGTTACTTAATACTAACTCAACTCAAATGTGTGGCGTCGTTAGTGACCACTTCTCAGCACAAGAGCGAATTCAGATCTATCGCAATAACTTCGTTATCAGCCTAAGCGAGGTATTACAGGCAACCTATCCAATAACATTCGCCCTCGTTGGGGAGGAATGTTTTCGTGCCATCGCCAAGTTTCACATTATTCGTCACCCACCCCAGTCGGGCAATACCCTCGATTATGGTGCCGGATTCAAACAATCCGTAACAGAGCTTGAGCACATTACGAGTGCTGTACCTTACCTGCTTGAAGTGATTAATTTCGAGTGGAAAATAGATCAAGCCAGTCGATTTGAGTTACCTGTAGCCTCTGAGAAATCGCTACCAATTATTAGGCTCGCGGATGTCCCAGAAGAGCAGCACGGTGACATTCAACTTCACCTTAATCCCAGCAGCCAAGTCATATCGTCACAATATGCACTCATTGATCTTAAGCAGGCTGTAGAAAACAACCACTATGATGAGCTCAATCTTGAGCGTTCTCAAACTATCTTGTTGCAGGGAAGTACCACTCAACCACTTACATTAAGTGAAATTGATGCGCCTCTTAGCAAACTCATTACACATCTCATGTTGGCGTTACCCTTGAAATCTCTGCCGCCAGAACAGCTAGCTTTAGTTCCTACATTGTTGTCTATGGACATAGTCATGGGGTTTAACGTCAACGATGGCGAAGCAACCAACCTAAAGGAGTAACATGATGACCAACAGACTAGCAAACTTGCTCAAGATGTATGATTCAACAATCGAAGCTATTCAAAAAGGCTTTATCCCGTTACTGCTACTTTTTTGTCGAATTTGGGTCGCATGGGTGTTTTTTAATTCCGGTTTAACCAAAATCGCTTCTTGGGATAGTACGTTGTATCTATTTGAATATGAGTATCACGTCCCTCTCCTACCATGGCAGTTAGCGGCTTACATAGGCACCGCAGCGGAGTTAATACTACCTGTGTTTTTGGCATTGGGTTTACTGTGTCGACCAATGGCTGCGATTTTGTTTATCTTTAATATTACCGCTGTCGTGTCTTACCCCGTACTTTGGGAACAAGGTTTTTATGATCATCAACTCTGGGGACTCATGATCCTAATTGTTGTCGTTTGGGGTCCTGGTCCACTCTCTATCGATAAAATAATACGTAATGCTATCCGATAATACAGACTTTAATACTCGATAAACAACGCGCTAAAAATCACCACCCATAAAAAAGCCCTGTCGATTACACGACAGGGCTTTTTATTTGGAGACAAGGTTATTTACTTGCTAAAAAAGCCTGTAGCTCTTCTGCAGAAATACCTTGGTCTGCTAACTCTTTTGCCAAAGATTGAACTTGTTCGCCTTTGCGTGACTCAATCACTCTTTGAAATTGATAAACGATATCTCTAAGCATGTGAATTGGTACTTGTTTTGCAGCGCTACGGATTCGCTCTTCACTTTGATTGCCAAGCTCGGTCAGTAATTTACCGAACATGATTTTTTCTGGAGACTCTTCCATTTGCTCAAGAATGCGAGCCATTTCGTAAGTAGTCAAAGACATGCTTTATCGATCCAGTTAATAATAGAAAGGAATATACCTTCAAATATACACCTGTTTACGCGATAGGAAAACCAAATCGTTTTCAAATTGACCGTTTTTTACTAATCAGTAATATTTATTATCTGATGCCAAGCCTGCCCAGAACGACTACGCAAGATAAATAACGCGGGAAGAGCCAACCACATTAAGAAAGCAATCATATACTGAGGCTCTAATCCGGTACGCTGCATCGTGCCAACGAGTAAACCGGAACCACTCATTTGAAATAACCCTAATAGCGCCGCTGCTGTCCCTGCTTTATCGCCAAAGGGAGCAAGCGCTTTACCCGCTGCCGCGCCCAAAATAAACGCAAAGCCAATTGAACCAAGAATAACGGGCAACATAAACGATAATGGCGTATTGAATGACGCCGCCAGAGCCATCATTGTACCCGCAATTAACAGCACAAGGATGCCACATTGCAAGGTTTTATGGGTGCCTATTTTATCCATAAATTTTGGCGCTAACATACAAGCAGCGATATTAAAGACCGCATTGAGTCCAAACCAAAAGGTAAACTCAGACATGCTCAGTCCCATATTCTCCATCAAGAGTACCGGAGCCGACGTCACATACGCTAAAATAACGCCCATCGCGAGTAGACATAGTGTTGCATGAAAAATAAACGTCGGTGTACGCAACACATCAATATAGCGAGACAGTGCAAAATAGCGATCGTTTTGCTGCTTTGGATTCGTCTCTTTCATGTTAACGACAACCATAAGACCAACCACCAATGCAAAGCCAGCCATAAAGCTAAAATTTGCGCGCCAGCCAAAGTGATGAGTCAAGTAACTCCCTAGAATTGGAGCTAGGGCCGGTATAAAGCAAATGGCTCCGTTTAGGTAGCTAATCATCTTGCCACTTTTTTCTGGCCCATAAAGGTCGCGAACGGTTGCAAAGGCCGCTACCGATGTGGCGCAAGCGCCTAAGCCTTGTAGCAACCTAGCAGCCAACATCCAATCAATTGATTGAGCGGCCCACGCCAAGCAAGCACTCAACCCATAGATGCTGATACCACATAATGCAACCGTTCGACGTCCGAGCTTATCAGCAAGTGGGCCTGCAAATAATTGCCCGACACCCATTGCAAATAAAAACCATGTAATCGTGTCTTGAGCAAGAGTGTGGTCGACTTGGAACGCGGTCGATATTTGCGGCAATGCGGGCAGATAAATATCAATAGCTAGAGGACTAAAGAAAACCAACATAACTAAGGCCGCTATTTGTATCTTGGATATGCGCTGTTCCACGTGAAACTTCTCTTCTCAATTTTAATTGCCGCATAATAACGACAATATGATATGAACAGAAATGGTTTATACTCATTAGTATTATTCCCATATGGAATTTCACTTCATGAATTTGGAAGCACTAAACAAAGTTGATCTTAACCTACTGCTATGCTTAAGTGTATTGTTAGAAGAGCGTAACGTCACTCGCGCTGCTAACCGACTATGCGTCAGTCAGTCTGCTGTCAGTAAGTCCCTGGCAAAACTACGACTGCTATTTAATGATCCGCTCTTTACTCGCCAAGCTCATGGATTAGCACCAACACCTAAAGCCATGTACCTAAAACCAAAGCTTGATGCGCTAGTCAGTCACCTACAAGCGATTACCCACCCACCAGAGTTTTCTCCAACCAGTAGCGAATATCGTTTCCATATTGCAGCAGTAGAGAGTGTCTACCCACTTATCATGCCTCATTTTTTACCCGCTATTTTCAGCCAAGGTCCCAACCTGAGTATTAGTACACATGCTTGGAATGAACGTACCTTTGAACAAATGCAAAAAGGAGAGTTGGACTTAGGCATAACCGGCAAAGATATTGATATTCGAGATGCTATTCGAACCATGTATCCTCCAGAAGACATTCGCGAATTAGAAGTGTATCGAGATAATCAAATGTGCTTGGTTAGGGCTAACCACCCCGTACTATCCAAACCATGGAACCTAGACGCTTATTTGTCGTTGCGACACGTGCAGGTACGTTGCGATGGTAGCGATCGCTGGTTACTAGATTATCGCCTCTCCGACATGGGCAAAGAGAGAGATGTCGCTATTACCGTGCCTGACTTCAATAATGCGGCGGCGTTATGTTCATATACCGATTTTATTTTTACAGCCCCTCGTCACTTTGTTCATCTTGTTGCCGACCAATTGGGATTGGTGGTATTACCCTTACCATTAGAATTCCCCCCAATGGCCTACACATTATTTTGGCACAAAGAACGAGATAACGACCCAGCTCTGAATTGGCTTATCGATATCATAAAGCAGAAAACACTCCATCTTCGTTAGCGATCAACTTCGTACATCAACAACCTATTGCGTAGTTAGGGTGCTATTCAAAAAATGGAAAACAATGTGTACTGCATAATGGATTGTAACTGTTCACTAAAAGCGCTAGCTTATAATGCAAATAACAGTAGGCCGAGCTCACTCGCCCAATAGAAGGAATTACCGATGCAACCTTTCACATCCCAACGCGTCTCCGCACTTCAAGCATGGCTGGAGTCCAGTCAACTCGACGCCTTTATCATCGCTCATGAAGATGAGTACTTGGGTGAGTATGTACCTGAGCACAATGAACGCCTACACTGGCTGACAGGCTTTACTGGTTCAGCTGGTGCAGCGGTGATTACTAAAGATCGCGCTGTGATTTTTGTTGATGGTCGTTACACCGTCCAAGTAACCAAACAAGTCCCCGCTGAAACGTTTGAATATTGCCACTTAATTGAAACACCACCAGTCACTTGGCTACTAGAGCACCTTGCTGTGGGTTCTAGAGTGGGGATAGATCCACGTATGCACCGAGGCAATTGGTATCACGGCGCACAGAGCAAAGTAGCAGGCCAACTCCAGTTTGTCCCTTGCGACACCAATCCTGTTGATCTTCACTGGGCTGACCGTCCTGCTCCTCAACTCAGTGATGTGATGCTTATGCCTCTCGATTATGTAGGACAATCAAGTTTAGATAAACGACGTGAGCTCAGTCAGAATTTAAGCCGATCAGGTGCGGCAGCTGCAGTGATCACCGAGCTAGACTCTATTTGCTGGCTTTTGAATGTTAGAGGTCTCGACGTCTCTCGCCTCCCTGTTCTGCTATCACATGCCATTCTCTTTGATGATGGTAGCGTGAAGTTCTTTATTGACTCAGCACGGATCACCGATCGCCGCCTGTTTGACCAACACGTTGGTGAGAGTGTCACCGTCCATGCCCCTGATTCTTTATCTGAAGAGCTTGCAGCACTAGCAGGAAAAGTCGTGTCATTAGACTCAGGTACAAGTAATGCCTGGTTCCAACTTGAACTCGAACGTGTCGGTGCTATCGTTCTTCCACTCGCTGATCCATGCTTGATGCCTAAAGCAGCCAAGAACAGTGTGGAGATCGCTGGCATGAAAGCAAGCCATGTTCGTGATGGCGTGGCGATGGTCAAGTTCCTTTCTTGGCTGGATAACCAAGTCGAAAATAAGGTGACACACGATGAAGGCTCTTTGTCTAACCAGTTAGAATCATTCCGTCGTGAAGACACTTCACTTGTCGACCTAAGCTTTGATACGATTTCTGCATCCGGTGGTAACGCTGCGATGTGTCACTATAATCACATGAATCAAGAGCAACCAGGGGCGCTAATAAATGACAGCCTATATTTGGTTGACTCAGGCGGTCAATACCCTGATGGCACAACGGACATCACACGTACAATTGCTATCGGTCAACCGAGCGATGAAATGAAGCATCAATTCACCCTCGTGCTCAAGGGCCATATTGGATTAGCGTCAGCATTGTTCCCGAATGGGACTTGTGGACACCAACTTGATATTTTGGCTCGACAACACCTATGGGCAAATGGATTTGATTACGACCACGGTACTGGACATGGTGTGGGTCACTTCCTTAGTGTCCATGAAGGACCACAGCGTATTGCAAAAGTCGTCAACAACACCGCTCTCGTACCAGGAATGGTATTATCTAATGAGCCGGGTTATTACCGAGCAGATGCATTTGGAATTCGAATCGAGAATCTAGAGTTGGTCGTTGAGAAAACAACACAAGGTGACCTAACCATGCTTGGGTTTGAATCGCTAACACGCTGCCCAATCGACAAGCGCAATATTGTGTTAGACCAATTAAGCGAGGCTGAAGTTAACTGGCTCAACCAATATCATCAAACCGTTTTTGGTGATATTTCTCCGTTAGTAACTGGCGAAACTCTTGAATGGTTACGCGAAGCCTGCCTACCAATTAGCCGCTAACTTGGCTCATAAACAAAAGAGCTGCAATTGCAGCTCTTTTGTTTCACGTGAAACATAGGCTTTCACGCCTTAATCTACTATAGATTTAACCAGAGTAAGACTGATGCCAGTCTTTCCATACCGGCTCCATCGCACGCTGTTTAACTGACAAGGCAACTTCTTGTGCGCTACGTTCATCGCTTATTTCGAACTGTTCCAACTCTTGCGCGTTACTCGCATACCCACCAGGCTGCGTCTTTGACGCTGCACTAATGCTGGTAATCCCAAGCGGATAAACATTGTCACGAAACTCAGAAGACTCACGAGTCGATAGCGATAACTCAACTTCATTGTTAAATAAACGATAGGCACAAATAAGTTGCACCAACTGCTTATCTGACATTACGGATTTTGGTTGTACCGCCCCTTCACAGGGTCTAAGCCGAGGAAAAGATATTGAGTAACGGGTTTTCCAATAGCGCTTTTCTAAATACTGTAGATGCGCAGCAACGTAAAAGCAGTCTGTTCGCCATTCTTCTAGCCCTATCAACGAGCCAATTCCTACTTTATCAACACCAGCTTGAGCTAACCGATCGGGTGTTTCCAACCGGTAGTCAAAATCCATTTTATTCCCTCTAAGATGGTGCTCTGCGTAAGTACGACGATTATAGGTTTCCTGATACACCATGACCGCATCAAGCCCTAGCGACTTGAGTTCCTTATACTCATCAGTATCCAATGGTTGAACTTCCATTGCTAAATAACTGAAACGCTGCTTAATTTCTGGTAGCACCTGTCGGAAATATCGCATTCCAACTTTGGTTTCGTGCTCCCCAGTGACTAAGAGTACACTATCGAACCCCATCGACTTTATTACTGTAGACTCATCTTGTATTTCATCAATCGACAACGTTTTGCGCTTAATGCGATTCTCCATTGAAAAACCGCAATACGTGCAAGCATTCGCGCACAAGTTCGACAAATAGAGTGGAATGTACATCCCCATCGTATGGCCAAATCTTTGACGCGTCAGAGCATAAGACCGTTGTGCCATTTGCTCCAAATAAGGTTCTGCCGCTGGCGATATTAATGCAGAAAAATCATCAAGATTCAGCCTGGTTTTGGTAAGTGCTCGCTCTACATCTGCGGCAGTTTTGCTATAAATCGATAATCGAATATCGTCCCAGTCATATTTTTCATGCTCAGTAACAAAGCTCATCGTCGCCTCCTAATTACTGCCAAGAAACGACGTTAATGGACTAGACGCCACGGCATGATTAACCCTACCCGCTAAACCACTCTCGTACGCCAATCGACCAGATTCAACCGCAAGCTTAAACGCCTTCGCCATTACAGCAGGGTTCTCTGCCGATGCAATGGCGGTATTAACCAGTACAGCGTCAGCACCGAGCTCCATTGCCAGCGCCGCATGGGAAGGTGCACCGATACCAGCATCAACAACAACAGGAACATTAGCTTGTTCAATAATAATTTCTAAAAAATCCTGTGTTACTAACCCCTTATTGCTGCCAATTGGAGCGCCTAATGGCATGACGGCAGCACAACCTACCTCTTCCAATCGCTTACAAAGCGTTGGATCAGCAGAGCAATAAGGTAAAACAATAAAGCCATCTCTTACCAGTTGCTCAGCGGCAAGGAGCGTTTCAATTGGATCCGGTAGCAAATACTTAGGGTCCGGATGAATTTCCAACTTTAGCCAGTTTGTACCAAGCGCTTCCCTTGCTAGATGCGCAGCAAATATTGCATCTTTGGCATTTTTTGCGCCCGATGTATTAGGCAGCAAATTTACCCCTCGCTTGATAAGAGGACGAAGAATGTCATCTTCTTGAGTGTCTAAGTCGACGCGTTTAAGCGCCATGGTGGCTAACTCAGAACCACTTTCAATGATGGCGTCGACCATAAGTGACTTATCAGCGAATTTACCTGTACCTGTAAATAAGCGAGATGAGAAGTTCTTTCCTGCGATCGTTAACATGTTAGCCCCCGGCAATGGCCTGAAATACGTTGATGTTCATATGTGATTTAAGCGCGAAAGACGCCCATGTGGTTCGTGGAACAATATTGTCATCAATCGCAACGGCGCAACCATGAGTGTCGATAGCTAAAGAATCGAGAACATGCTGCAACGTTGTGGTCGTTTCAACTTCCATTGATAATCCATTTACTTGAATCGATATCATGACACAGGTTCCTTTTGGCTAGATGCACAAACCCTGCATTCGGGGTCATGCTGTAATTTTAGTGATTGCCATTGACCATTAAAGCCGTCAAACATTTTCAGCGTTGGCGTAATACTTTGAACTAGTCCGCTGGCTATTTTGATGGCTTCAAGAGCCGAGTAGACACCAATCATTCCAACTACCGGACCTACAACGCCGCTACTAGAACAGTCGATTGGTGAAGATAATTCATTGAACGGATAAAGACACCGATAGCAAGGGGCTGACGGCTGGCTAGCAAAGCCGAATACCGTCAACTGACCATTCCAACCAATTGCCGCACCAGAAACTAGATTTGTGTTTGTCTCATAACACGCTTGGTTGATGGCATGACGAGTTGGCAAATTATCACTGCAGTCGATGACAACATCAGCCAAAGACACTTCAAGCTTCAATTGATTTCCACTAAGAAAAGTATTTATCGTTCTTATTGAAACATCGTCATTTCGATCCAATAACTGCTGTTTTAATGCTGTGACTTTTGATACACCAACATCTTCTTGCCGGTATGCGATTTGCCGAGGCAAGTTAGAGAGCTCAACAATATCCTGATCAGCAATGACTAAACGCCCCACACCTGCACCAGCCAAATACAGTGAGGCGGCCGTCCCCAATCCTCCGCATCCGATCACTAACACATGGCTAGATAACAAATTTTGTTGCCCTCGCTCAGCGATCTCTGGCACGCTGATCTGTCGAATATAACGTTGAAACTGGTTATCTAGCACCATTAAGGTTTCCTCATTATGCGGGAAAACTGATCTATCACGTTTGGTACATCGTTAGCTTGGGTGATCGCTCTTACCACGGCCAAACTCGATACCCCACAAGCCCACACTGGCTGCGCTGTATTAAGATCGATACCACCGATAGCAACAGTTGGGTACCCAACTGAATTGCCGTAGTTAATAGTGTCTATGAGCTGCTGATACAAACCTAAACGAACAAGCCCCTGTGGACGTGAAGGCATATCTTTCGTGGTGGTTGGGAAAATATGACCAAGTGCAATATAGCTCGGATTAATTTGAACAATTCGCAGCAACTCGTAATAACCATGGGTAGAAAGTCCAAGTCGAATACCTGCATTCGCAATCTTTCTTAGTTCGGCAGTTTCTATATCTTCCTGACCAAGGTGAACGCCATAAGCCTTGTGCTTAAGCGCAAGCTGCCAGTAGTCATTGATAAACACCTGTGCGTTATATTGATTCCCGAGCTCTATCGCCTGCTTGATCTTAGACTCTAAGTTCACATCGTGAGGGGTCTTAATTCTTAACTGTATCGTTTTAATACCGAATTCAAGTAGTGTTTTAATCCAAGCAACGCTGTCTACTACTGGATAGAGACCAAGGCTCGCCCTACTCATCGTTGAAAATGCAGTTTTACTCGCCTTTACAGCCCAACCTACTTTTATGTTAAGTAGCTCATCTTCAATAACAGGTGTTGGAAAGTGCTGACTCAGATAAGGCCATGTTTCACGTGAAACACCCCCTGCACGCGCCAAAACCAACGCGTCTTCGACAGGAAAATCGAGCAGCAATGAAACAATAAACCATGAGAAATGGAAACTCGTCTCTTCAATGGCTGAAACACTATTAAGCGCTCTGGGAGATTCACTATTGCACGACCATACGTCCATCGACTGCTGTTCATCTATTACATTTAAATAGATTCGAGTTTTTATAGCTACATTGCTCTCGTTCGTTAGTTCAGCTTTGGTCTTCTGATGTTGATAGAACAGCGCGTAATCAACATCATCTGAAAACTCAGATGCAAAGAGATCCGTCGCAACAACGGTTGTGCTCAGATTATTTCCAACAAGCTCTACTTGGGTGGTTGTACTTGTCCCCACTGAGATTGATGAAGTATCAAAGCCTGCTTGTTTCGCAATCCCTAATATCGAGTTTAAATGGTTGCCAATATCGAGGCTGTTAGCCGGCAATAGTATTTTCAAAGGATACTCCTATGGTATTTTATTCAGTCACGGCTGGGTGGTATAACTCCGCCCCAGAAGCGAGAAATTCTTCTGACTTCTGTCGCATCCCCTCTAAAGGGTCTTCTATCAGTTTGATGTTTATATCGCCTTGGGACTCTAGACCTTTGGCATACTCTCTGACTTCCTGTGAAATCTTCATTGAGCAAAACTTAGGTCCACACATCGAACAGAAGTGAGCAACTTTTCCTGACTCTTGAGGCAAGGTTTCATCGTGATATTGACGTGCAGTATCAGGGTCAAGGGCGAGATTAAACTGGTCCTCCCAGCGGAACTCAAAACGAGCTTTCGACAACGCATTGTCTCGAATTTGTGCCCCCGGGTGACCTTTCGCAAGATCCGCGGCATGAGCAGCAAGCTTATAGGTAATAAGCCCTGTCTTAACATCTTCTTTATTCGGTAGCCCCAGGTGCTCCTTAGGTGTGACATAACACAACATAGCGCAGCCATACCAACCGATCATCGCGGCACCAATGCCAGACGTAATATGGTCATATCCTGGTGCTATGTCGGTAGTTAGAGGGCCTAGTGTATAGAATGGTGCTTCGTGACAGTGCTCTAGTTGTTCTTCCATGTTTTCTTTGATCATGTGCATCGGAACATGGCCAGGGCCTTCAATAATGACCTGAACGTCATAGTCCCAAGCTATTTTGGTCAACTCACCCAATGTGCGTAATTCAGCAAACTGCGCTTCGTCGTTAGCATCAGCGATAGACCCTGGTCTTAGCCCGTCCCCTAAAGAGAGTGCAACGTCATACTTAGCACAAATCTCACAGATCTCTTTAAAGTTGGTATAAAGGAAACTTTCTGTATGGTGCGCTAAGCACCACTTGGCGATAATAGAGCCACCTCGAGATACAATACCTGTGACACGCTTTGCTGTCATAGGGACATAACGAAGGAGCAGCCCCGCATGAATCGTAAAGTAGTCGACACCTTGTTCAGCCTGCTCTATTAGTGTGTCTCTCATCACTTCCCATGTAAGGTCTTCGGCAATGCCATTTACCTTTTCTAACGCTTGATACATAGGAACGGTACCAATTGGGACTGGGCTATTACGTAGAATCCACTCACGGGTCTCATGAATATTGCGCCCTGTCGACAGATCCATAACAGTATCGCCACCCCAGCGGGTACTCCAGACAAGCTTTTCAACCTCCTCTTCTATCGAAGATGACACTGATGAATTGCCAATGTTAGCATTAACTTTAACTAGAAAATTGCGGCCAATGATCATTGGTTCAGATTCTGGATGGTTGATATTTGATGGAATGATTGCTCGACCTTCAGCAACTTCTTTTCTAACAAATTCAGGTGTGATCTCTTTTGGCAAGTTAGCACCAAAGCTTTGCCCGGGATGCTGTTGAGTTAGCATTTTGTCTGCTATTTTTTGACGCCCCATATTCTCCCGTATAGCGATGTACTCCATCTCTGGAGTCACAATCCCTTGGCGGGCATAGTGAAGCTGAGTGACACAGGCGACCTCTTTTGCACGGCGTATACGTGGTAATTGGCCATATCGGAGGTCATCAAGTGTTTCATCATTCAGGCGCTCTTGAGCAAAATCAGATGTGACACCAGAAAGAATTTCAGTATCTGTTCTTTCCTCAATCCATTGCTCTCTAAGCTTTGGTAGTCCCGAATAAAGGTCGATGTTGTGATTAGGATCTGTGTAAACGCCTGAGGTGTCGTACACGTTTATCGGTTCGTTTGCTTCAAAGATTGGGTTAGTTTTCGAGCCGCCGACTAAGCTGTCGGCAAGATGGATCGTCCGCATTGGAACTTGGATATCTTCACGGGAACCCTGAATATATGTTTTTTCAGAATTTGGATAAGGCGTTACCGACAGGGTGTCGATAAATTGTTTGGCTTCCAGTCTGGTTTGTTTACGAGTCGACATAGCATTTCCTTTATTATCGTATAAGAAAGATAAATGCTTGACGGATATGTGAACACAAGAGGTATCAACAGCAATAGTGCGAGCAGAAAATCAGCATGCACTATATGATAAAGAGGGAAATTCCATTCTTTTCTCCTGTTCCCTTCGCAGGTATTAGCCTGATCAGGTTCAACGGATCCCGAATAAACGGTCTCAGCCCAAAGGGCACTCCGACAAGTATTGCGACAATCATAAACGAAATTTTGTGAAAACGCTATTGAGCAAACGTTAATTTGTTCAAGTTTTCATCAACAATTGGAAACCGATCCATGCTGCTGTGATACTCAAAAACACGTTTAACAGCACATTTAAACCCATCTTAAAAAAAGCGCCTTGCTGCATAAGTAAGACATTATCCATGGAGAATGTAGAAAATGTGGTTAATGCACCTAAAAAACCGAGTCCAATGATTTGACGCCATGGCTCGGTGACCACTAATTCTGCTTCAAATGCAGCAATGAGTAACCCCATAATAAAAGACCCTACGACATTCACTGTCAGAGTCCCATACGGGAACCCTCTTCCTAAAAGTACCACACAAAGTTCGGAAATTAGATATCGCGAACAAGCACCAAAGGCTCCTCCTAGGGCGATATATCCCAAAATTGTAAATTGTCCCATAACTCGCTAACCAACAAATATAATCAATACAGCAATAATATACGAAGAAGGATTGATTACGACACTAGTATTGAAAATTAGTCTTTATAATGACTATATCTTTAGTGGCAAATTCTCACAGATTTCAAACGTTACATGCGTCACTTCTAGTGGTGTTCACTGTCGCTCTAGTATGTAGCTATTAACCGCAATATACCTATGTCGAACTATTTGGCAGCCCTACCCCATTCAATGGGGAAAATGGCAGAGTGAACAGAGCTCAAATCAGCGTAACCACCCACCGATCTGACTAAAAGGTAAAGTGACTGACCCGTCACTGACAATTTTCTTCAAACGTAAAAAAGCCTCAGTCTTTCGACTGAGGCTTAGTATAAGTGGCGGAGTGGACGGGACTCGAACCCGCGACCCCCGGCGTGACAGGCCGGTATTCTAACCAACTGAACTACCACTCCGCAGTGGCTCTATCTAAAGTCTTACCTAAGTTGTGCTTCAAATAGATGTCTGTTCAAAGCCTGGCGATGTCCTACTCTCACATGGGGAAACCCCACACTACCATCGGCGCTACTGCGTTTCACTTCTGAGTTCGGCATGGGATCAGGTGGGTCCGCAACGCTATGGTCGCCAAGCAAATTCTTCTTTTACTTTCAGCTTTTATTAAAAACTGAAGGCAAAATTAATCTGGAAAGCTAATAAAAGTTCTTTAATACACATTCAATTATGTTCTTGCTTTGAGCCCAATCAAAACCCTTTGGGTGTTGTATGGTTAAGCCTCACGGGCAATTAGTACAGGTTAGCTCAATGCCTCGCAGCACTTACACACCCTGCCTATCAACGTTCTAGTCTTGAACAACCCTTTAGGACACTTAAAGTGCCAGGGAAGACTCATCTCAGGGCTCGCTTCCCGCTTAGATGCTTTCAGCGGTTATCGATTCCGAACTTAGCTACCGGGCAATGCCATTGGCATGACAACCCGAACACCAGAGGTTCG